>CAZLDA010000426.1:0-4066 GCA_964557875.1 uncultured Pseudomonadales bacterium
TGCTCGACGAGCGCTTCTCGGAGCTTCTTCATGGTTGATGCGAATGGCTGACGTGAATGCAGTACTCGCCGGCCTGAGCCGCGTGGCCAGCGCGGAGCGCGCACCCGTGATCGTGAAAGGTCGAGTGCGGCGTACGGTCGGCTATTCGCTCGAAGTCGCCGGCTGCGATCAGAGCGTCGGTTCGGAGTGTCTCGTCGAGGTAGACGGCGGTGTGGTTCCCGCCGAAGTGGTCGGCTTTTCCGAGGGTACGAGTTTTCTGATGCCGTTCGGCGACGTCACCGGATTACATCCGGGCGCGGCAGTGCGTACCCAACGGGTGCGTTAAGGGCAGGTGATGGAAGGTCTGCTCGGTCGCGTCGTCGACGGGCTCGGCCGGCCGCTCGACGGAAGGCCGTTGGAACAGACGTCGATCGGCAATGCCGATCGCCCGGGGCGATTCAATCCGCTGGAGCGCGTGCCGATCAATGCACCGCTCGACGTCGGCGTTCGCGCCATCAACGCATTGCTCACGGTTGGTGTTGGACAACGGCTCGGCTTGTTCGCCGGCAGCGGCGTGGGCAAGAGCATGTTGCTCGGCATGATGTCGCGCTACACCGGCGCCGACGTCGTGGTGGTCGGCCTGATCGGCGAACGCGGCCGCGAGGTGCGCGAGTTCATCGACGAGAGTCTCGGCTCTGCCGGCCTGAAACGAGCCGTGGTGGTTGCATCGCCCGCCGACGACGCGCCGGTGCTGCGTTTGCGTGCGGCGCGGCTCGCGACGGAAATCGCGCATCGGTACCGCGCGATGGGCCGCAACGTGCTGCTGGTGATGGATTCGCTGACGAGGGTTGCGCAGGCGCAGCGTGAAATCGGTTTGGCCGTCGGTGAGCCACCGACGACCAAAGGCTATCCGCCGTCGGTGTTCGGATTGTTGCCGCGGCTCGTCGAACAAGCGGGCAACGTCGGCGGTGCAGGTTCCGTCACTGCGTTCTACACCGTGCTGGCGGAAGGCGACGATCAGCAAGACCCGATCGTCGACGCAGCTCGCGCCATTCTCGACGGCCACATCGTACTGAGCCGACGGCTCGCCGATGCCGCGCACTTTCCTGCGATCGACATCGAAGCATCCATCTCGCGCGTGATGCCGAAACTCGTCGATGCCGACCACATGCGGCTTGCGAGCACATTCAAGGAACTGGCGAGCCGCTACGCGCATCAACGCGACCTGATCAGCGTCGGCGCCTATGCGGCGGGATCCGATCCGTTGACAGACCGTGCCATCAAGTTGCGCAACGACATGAATCAGTTCCTGGTGCAGCCGATCTCGGAAAGAGCCGACCTGAATGAGAGCCGGGCGCGGCTCGGCAAATTGCTCGCCTGATGAGCATTCACGAGCGCATCCGCCGTTTCAGCGGACTGGTGAACCTGTACAAGCGACGCGAAGACGCACTGGCGCGACGCTTGCGCGACGCCGAGACGCTGGCGCAGCGCGAGCACTCGCAGCTCGCGAACATCGAGTCGATCAAAGCCGACTATCAGAAAGGTCTGCTCGATGCGGGCCGCGCGGGTACCTCGGCGCAACAGATGAAGAACTGGCAGCGCTTCGTCCGCAATCTGGACGGCGTGCACACCGAGCAGCTCGAACGGACGAAGAAGGCGAGCGGTGCACGCGACGAGCATCGCAGTGCCTGGCTGGCCCAGTACCGCCAGGTCAAAGGCTTCGAGACGCTGGCCGATAACCTGACGGCGGAACACGCGGCCGAGCAACGGCGTGGCGCGCGTCGGCAGATGGATGAAATCGCCGGCCGGCCGACAAAGGACAGCGAAAAGTAGGCCGGAAAATATGGTCTATGCTCTAAAGAGAAAGGTGTTGGGAGAAACTCGATGACGATTCGTTCCGAGGTATCCGCCGACGGTCGAGGACTGACCATTGCGGTGGAAGGACGCTTCGATTTCAGCGCGCATCGCGACTTTCGCGAAACGTACGAAAGCCTCGATACCGAGCCCGACCAGTTCACGGTGGACATGCGCGATGCCACCTACCTCGACAGTTCCGCACTCGGCATGCTGCTGCTGCTGCGCGACCACGCGGGCGGTGACGCCGCCGAAGTTCGCATCGTGAACTGCAATCCGGACGTCCGCAAAATCCTCACCATCTCCAACTTCGAGCAGCTGTTCGAGATCCGCTGAGGCGGATTTCGAATTTCGTAGCCGTTCGAAATCCGCTGTGGCGCTCGTGTCCGAACCGATCCGAGTTCTCGTTGCGGACGACAACCGCACCGACCGCACGCTGCTCTCGAAAATCGTGGCGCGTGAGGGCCATCGCGTAATCGAAGCGGTCGACGGCGTGGACGCCATCGACAAGTTTCATGCGGAACATCCGCAGATCGTCCTGCTCGATGCGCTGATGCCGCGGCTCGACGGCTTCGAAGTGGCGCGCCGCATCCGTGAAGTGCCGGGCGACACGTTCGTTCCGATCATCTTTCTGACGTCGCTCACCGAAGCGGATGAGCTGGCGCGCTGCCTGTTGGCGGGTGGCGACGACTTCATGTCGAAGCCGTACAACAGCGTGATTCTGCGCGCGAAGATCACCGCGCTCGAACGGATGCGTCAGTTGCACGTGACGATGCAGCAGCAACGTGACGAGATCGCCCGGTACAACGAACGCCTGCTGCGCGAACAGCAGGCGGCGAAAGACATCTTCGATAGCGTCGCGCACTCCGGCTGCCTCGCCGCGCGCAACATCCGCCACCTGATCTCGCCGTTGGCGGTGTTCAACGGCGACGTTGTGCTCGCAGCCCGAAACCCTGCCGGCAGCATGTACGTCCTCCTGGGAGACTTCACCGGACACGGGCTCACGGCGTCGATCGGTGCAATGCCGCTGGCGGAGATTTTCTACGGCATGACGCAAAAGGGTTTCTTGCTCGGCGACGTGTTGCGCGAATGCAACCGCAAGCTGAAGGACATTCTCCCGGTCGGCTATTTCTGCTGCGCCACGATGGTCGACTTCAATTTCCAGAAGGGCACCGTTGAAGTGTGGAGCGGCGGATTGCCCGATGCGTACATCACGCGGAAGGACGGCGGTCCGGTGGTGCCGGTGGTATCGCGGCATTTGCCGCTGGGCGTCGTATCGTCCGGCCGCTTCGACGCCGCCACCGAGGTTTTCGAACTTGCGGACGGCGATCGGCTGCTGATGTGCACTGACGGATTGCTCGAGTCGCGCAACGGCGCAGGAGAGATGTTCGGCTCCGATCGGTTGATCGCCATCCTCGATCGAGGCCCCGCCGCCGATGCGTTCGAGGCGCTGAAGGAAGCCGCGTACGCCCACATGGGCGAACAGCTGCGCGAAGACGATCTCACGATGGTCGAAGTGACGATGCTGGACGAACGCGAGATCGATGCGCCGATGCCGACGTACGTTGCCAGCGGACAGATCGGTCCGCGCGACTGGTCGCTGTCGTTCGAGCTCGGTCCGAGTTCGCTGCAGGAGTTCAATCCATTGCCGCTCCTGCAACACGTGCTCATGGAAGTGCCGGCGCTGCGTGTACGCGGCGGCGTGATCTTCACCGTGCTGTCGGAGTTGTATACCAACGCGCTCGACCACGGCGTGATGGGCTTGAGTTCGGTGGTGAAGTCGACGGCCAACGGGTTTACCGACTACTACCGAAGACGCGTAGAGGCGCTCAACGCACTCGTCGAAGGATACGTGCGGTTCGAGTTCACGAGCCGCGCTTCCGACAGCGGGGGCTATCTGAAGATTCGCGTGCGCGACAGCGGGCCGGGTTTCGATGTTTCCATCCTACAAGCGGCGCGCGCAAAGCTGACCGGCGCCTATCACGGCCGCGGCCTGAGCCTTTTGTATCAACTGTGCGACTCGTTGACGTTTCACGGCACCGGCAACGACGTGGAAGCGGGCTTTCGATGGGGAGATGGCAGCGATGGCCCGGCTTGATGCCAACGCAATAGCAGAGCTGCGCGAGCTGATGGGTGAAGATTTCACCGCACTCATCGGTGTATTTCGTTCCGACTCGCTACGACAGGTTGAAGCGATCGACGAGGCGGCTACGCGCAATGATTCGGAAAGTGT
>CAZLDA010000427.1:0-4049 GCA_964557875.1 uncultured Pseudomonadales bacterium
CGCGTGCCACATGCACCGGGCGCAGATCCTGATAGGCGGCTGTCGCCTTGATCTGTTCTGCAAAACCGGCTGGAAACGCCATGTCGCGGCCGCGGTCCGACGGATCGGTTCCAAATGCGGGCGGCTCTACGAGATCGGTGCTGATGTCGTTGATAGGCGGCACGTCAGGGCCGCCGCCCCGCGCGAAACCGAGCACGCCGATTGAGGTTACGGCCGCAACCAGACCCAGCCAGGCAAGCGGTCGCCCGCTGCGATTGCTTGCGGCGCGCGTCGTGTAGAACGCCACTAACCCCAGCACTCCTGCAACCAGGCCGCACAACAGGCTGAGTCCGAACATCAGGAAGCCGCTCAGCGGCGGCACCATCCCGAAGTGAGCCAGCGCAGCGCCGATGGCGGGGCCCAAGAGCCCGATCGCGCCGAGAACGCCAACGATAAGTGCGAGCTTCGAACGTTGCATTGGGGTCTCCAAAAAGGATGCACACGGGGCCGTCGTGAATGCTATCACGAGGACTCATTGCGAGATGCGCACCTTCGTCACCCCTTCAACGCCCTGTTGGCACCTGCCGGCTCGGGAATGGGTGCGGGCAATACCGCACGCCACGGCGCATCAGAGCGGCTTGACCGGCACCCACAGTTCGCATTCGAAAACGCCTGTTTTCGCATCGACCTTCGAGCCGCCGGGGTAGTACTCGATGGTGGGTCGTGAATCCATCTGCATCGCGCTCGATGGCAACCAATCGCGAAACACCTCCATCCACGCGGCACCGATGGACGCCGGCGTGCCTTTGAAACTACGCACCGCATAGCGCCCACCCGGCAGAACGGTGATGCCCGCGGGCGGTTTCGCCACGAAGCCGTCGGGCACTTCGATACACGCGTCGTAGCGCAATTTCTCAGGCGGCGTCGACATCGGATCGTCGAGGCCGATTCCGTAACGCGGTTGTTCGGACAATCCATTTGCTGCCATCCACGGGAACACCGTATCGCCCCAGAATTTGCCAACGGTCGCACCGAGGGGGCCGACGTTGCGCAGGAACGCAACGCGGGTGGATGGAAAATCGACAACTTTCACTCGCATGTTGATCTCCGCGAAATACTGATCGGAGCGGTCATGTTGCGCGCGTTCGCGAACCGGTACCTGATCTCGCTTGCGAACGACCTGTCCGGATTTGCCCTGCCGCAGCGGCGTGTTGCGTTGCACGCTCCTTTTCCGCTTCGCACGCGCCGAAGGCGACTCGGCGCGCCAAGCGCTCGGCGTGCAGCCAAACCGCGTCTTGAACGCGCGCGCCAGCGACTCGCCGGATCCGAAGCCCACCGAAAGAGCGACGGCGAGTACCGATGCGGTCTGATCCTCCGCAAGCTGTTCAGCCGCGCGGTCGAGCCTGCGGCCACGCAGGTAATCGGCCGGTGTCTCACCCATCCACGCGGCAAAAATCCGGTGAAAGTGAAACGGCGAAAAGTGCGCCACGTCGGCAACCGCTTCGAGATCGAGCGCTTCGTCCAGGTGTTGATCGATGTGGTCGAGCACGCGCTGCAGCCGCCGCGAGTATTCGGACCGGCTGCCTTGTGGCGACAACACAACCGGCGGCTGTGCGTCCGCGGCCCGACCAAACGCGCTCGCGGGTGGTTGCCCGGGGTATTGTGGCAGCGCATCGGTGATCTCGTACCACGGCGCCTTTTCCGCGACGCAGACGTGAAACCGCGGCCGCGTCGAAGGCGCCTCGAGAAGCGTTCCGAGCGGCACGTGCACGAACTGGCCGTGGCGTACGAACGAAAACACGATCGAGCCGCAATTCACGCAGAAGTTGACCCGTTCGTCGTCGGGCCGCTCGAACAACCGGATGTGGCCCGCACCGCTGACTACGATCAGTTTGGTGCGCTCAATGGCGCCGATCGCGCTGAACGCCGAGCCTGTGGCAACACGGCACGCTGCACAGTGACAGTAGAGCGCGTACGCAAACTGGTCTTCGACGTCGAAGCGGATCGCGCCGCACGCACACCGCCCGCTCAACACCGTACGACCTCCGACGAAAAACTAACGACCGCGCCTGGTCGCGCCCGTCACCGTTTTGTACGCAGCGCCGCGCGCCGTTCAAGGCTCTCTTTCGGCCAGTAGTCCGACGCCTTGTAGTACTCCGCCACCACCGGAATGCTGCGCGGCAGCACCACCCACGGCTGCTTCGTTGACGTGAAAATGTGGATGTCGGGCGGCACGCGACCGGCTTCGTCGAGCGTGCCAACGCGCACGAAACGCACCGTGTCACCGGCACCGGCGTAGTTGCTCCACACCGCCACTTTGCATACCGGACAGCGCGAGATCCTCTGGCCCTGCCCGCTATTCGACGGCGTAACGACCACTTCCGGCTCGCCGTGCAGCAACTGCACACGATCGGCCTCGATCATGGCGTTCAACGCGAACGCCGTACCGGTTTCTCGCTGGCACCACGTGCAATGGCAGCAGTGCACGAACAGCGGCGAGCCGGTCATTCGATACCGCACCGCGCGGCACGTGCAGCCGCCTTCCATCACGTCGTCGTTCGTCATCGCTCTTCCCCCGCCACGATTTCCACTTCGCCTTCGATCTCGACCGGTATGCCGAACGGCAACTCTGCCATACCGACTGCGCTGCGCGCATGCGCGCCGACCTCGGGGCCGAACAGCTCCAGAATCAGATCCGAAAAACCGTTGATCACGCTCGGCTGACGCATGAAGCCGGGCGCCGAGTTGACCATGCCGAACACCCGCACCCAACTCCGGATACGGTCGAGATCGCCGAGCGCGCGTTGCAGGCTGCCGAGCATCGACAACGCGGTTGATCGTGCCGCTTCGTAGCCTTGTTGTTCAGTCAGGTCGCTACCCACCTTACCGAGTGGCGTGGCAATAGAACCGTCGGGGCGTTGCGGGCCGTGCCCCGCTATCACGGCGCGACTGCCGACCACGTGCACGAAGCGGAACGGCAGCACCACGCCTTTGGGCGCGGTCATCTGCGGCGGGAGAATCAAGCCGAGACTTTTCAGTTTGGATTCGATTCGCGCCATCGTTACCTCGTTTTCAGTTTGATTCAGTCGAGCCTGCTGCCGAACACCCGTTTCACCGGAACACTGTCGAGATCCACCCCATCGAGACAGCGCACGTTGACTGCCCAACCGGTGAACTCGGGCGCGCCGGCGGCCGCTTCCTTCGACGTACGCGTGCGCGGCCGCCGGAACGGCAGAATGCCGCACGTCGGGCAGAAGTAATCTTCCGCCGTGAACGTATGCCATTGGTACAGCGTGAGGTCGGCGAGCGGCGTGAGTATCCGTAGTGCTTCGTCCGGCACCCGATGATTCAGCGCGCCGCGTTTTCGGCAGATCGAACAATCGCACACGCGCACGTGATCCAGATCGAGGTCGACCTCGAAGCGCGTGCGGCCGCAATGACACGAGCCGGAATACGTCTTCAGCATCGTCAGCTCACCGCCTTCATGAACGTGCGGCACGTGCCGACGCGAACGAAGCCGCACGCTTCGTAAAGCGCCTGTGCCGGCGCGTTGAACCCGGCCGTGCCGACGCGCGCGTAGCGCATGCCTTTGTCCTTCAGCCGCCTGAACCCTTCGTAGATGACTTCGCGGCCCACACCCTTACCGCGCCACTCCGGCCGCGTACCCACCGGTTCGTACGAACCGACGCCGGAGGCGAGATCGGCCCAACAGATGCAATAGGATGCGAAGGAACCGTCGCCGGTATCGAGAACGATGTCGAGCTCCGGATCGTACACAGTGCTCGCGCGAATCTTCAGATACGTGTCGCGACTCCAGCTGCTGCGCAGCCACGCAGCGCGATGTACCGCGACCCGTGCCTCCAGATCGGCTTCGGTTACATGGCGCAGGCGCAACGGACCATCCAGACGAGTCGGCGGAATCGGCTCGTGCAGATCGCGGCGATAGTCCGGCATGAAGTGTTCCGTGGCGCGATAGCCGTTCGCCGTGAGCAACGCAACCCGAGCCGTGTCGGCATCGAACGCAGTCGTCGTGAGATAGCGCAGGCCATCGGCAGGTTGCGCGCGCGGAT
>CAZLDA010000428.1:0-3239 GCA_964557875.1 uncultured Pseudomonadales bacterium
GGCGCCCAGCGCGCCCCAGGCGATGCCATAGCGCGCGCGGTTGAGGCAGCCGAACGGACCAGCCAGTCCCTTCACATTGGGGAGCAACGCGTCTTCGGGCACGTGCACATTGTCGAGAACGATCTCACCGGTGATCGAGGCGCGCAGGCTCATCTTGCCTTCGATTTTCGGCGTGCTGAAACCGCGCATGCCGCGCTCGACGACGAAGCCGCGGATCACGCCGTCGAGCTTCGCCCACACCACGGCGACATCAGCGATCGGCGAATTCGTAATCCACATCTTGGCGCCATTGAGCACGTAGCCGTCGCCGACCCGCTCCGCACGCGTGATCATGCTGCCGGGGTCGGAGCCGTGATCTGGTTCGGTCAAACCGAAACACCCGACCCACTCGCCGGTCGCTAGCTTCGGCAGATACTTCTCGCGCTGCGCATCCGATCCGTACTCGTGGATCGGATGCATCACCAGCGAAGACTGAACGCTCATCGCTGATCGATACCCCGAATCGACACGTTCCACTTCACGCGCCATCAAGCCGTAGCAGACGTAGTTCACTTCGGCACAGCCGTACTTCGCCGGCAGCGTTGCGCCCAACATTCCCAGCGCGCCGAACTCGTTCATGATTTCTCGATCGAAGCGCTCCTGACGGTTGGCGCTGACGACCCTTGGCATCAGCTTGTCCTGCGCATAATCGCGCGCGGTGTCGCGCACCATGCGTTCGTCTGCGGAGAGTTGCTCGTCGAGCAGTAACGGATCGTCCCAGACAAATCCGGCGCGGTCTTTGCTCACGTGATGTCCTCGTTCAAGCGGGTCGTAATTCGAGCGGAAGGCTAATGTACGTCCCGGTGCCCCGCAACGTTGGCCCAAGCGCGGCCTTGTGACTAGACTGCCCGCCCCGACCGGAGACACCGATGGCCCTGGACCAATCGACTCTCGAAGCCCTGCTCGACACGGTTCGACAATTCGTGCGCGAGCGCTTGGTGCCACTTGAAGCGCAGGTTGCACGCGAAGACAAAATTCCGGAAAGGGTCGTCGCCGAAATGCGTGAGTTGGGTCTGTTCGGAATGACGATTCCGGAAGAGTTCGGCGGCCTCGGATTGACCACGACCGAAGAGTGTTACGTGGTCATGGAACTGGGCCGCACGTCGCCCGCGTTCCGCTCCGTGATCGGCACCAACAACGGTATCGGGTCGCAGGGGCTGGTCATGGACGGCACCGCTGCGCAGAAGGCGCATTACCTTCCGAAGATGGCGAGCGGCGAGATCATCGGTTCATTCGCATTGACCGAGCCTGAAGCAGGTTCAGACGCCGGTGCGCTGAAGACTGCGGCGCGACCGCGCGACGGTGGTTTTGTGATCAACGGAACCAAACGATTCATCACGAATGCGCCGCAAGCACAGCTGTTCACAGTGTTCGCCCGCACCGATCCGAAGACGCAGGATTCGAAAGGCGTATCGGCTTTTCTGGTAGATGCCAACACCAACGGAATCACGCTGGGGCCAAAGAACCGCAAGATGGGCCAACAGGGCGCGCATGTGAGCGACGTTATCTTCGAAGATTGCTGGGTGCCCGAAACGGCCCTGCTCGGCGGACCTTCAAACTTGAACAAGGGTTTTCTCACGGCGATGAAGACACTCGACCGAGGCCGCTTGCACATCAGCGCACTGGCGGTCGGCTGCGCCGAACGGTTGATTGCGGACAGCCTCAGCTACGCACTCGAACGAAAGCAGTTCGGCGACGCGATTGCGCAGTTTCAGCTGATCCAGGCGATGCTCGCCGACAGTCGAACAGAGGCGTATGCGGCGCGCTGCATGGTGATCGACGCGGCGAAGCGTCGCGACTCCGGTGAGCAGGTCACCACGCTTGCGTCGTGCTGCAAACTCTTCGCCAGCGAAATGGTCGGCCGCGTGGCAGACCGTGCAGTGCAGATCTTCGGCGGTGCAGGCTACATGGAAGAATACGGAATCGAACGCTTCTATCGCGACGTACGGCTGTTCCGGATTTACGAAGGCACCAGCCAGATTCAGCAAACGCTCATCGCCCGCAACATGATTCGCGACGCGAGAGGTTGAGCGTCAGACTTCGAGATTGGGCAGGAACACGGAGAACGCGGTACCGCGACCTGCTGCCGTGCGCACATCGATCGCGCCTTCGAGTTCGGCAACCAGTCTCGCGGTAATGTGCAGCCCTAACCCTGCGTGATCGCCGCCTTTGCTCGAGGTCTTCGGTTCGTAGAGCCGTTCCAGCACTGCCGGCGGCAGACCCGGACCCTCATCGCGCACGCTGAACTCCACCCCGGCTCTTCCAGCGCGATAGACGCCGCTGAATGTAGCTACGTGCAGCGCACCACCGCCGGACATCGCTTCTACGGCGTTGCGCACGAGATTCGTCATCACCTGAATGATCCGATCGCGATCGGACACCACGGGGACGCCCCCTTCGAAGAGCGCCACCGTGATATCTACACGCGCCGATTCAGCGCGGCCGCGACTCAACTCAATGACGTAACGTACGATCTCGTTGAGATCTGCGCGCTGCGCACGAACGTCCGCCTTCTCTGCCGCTGCCACAGACAACGGCGGGAATTCGACAACACGCTTGAATATCGCGGCCGTGCGGCGAATTTCCGCAGCAATGAGACGCAGTTGCTCGTGTGTCTCCGGATAGTCCTTCAGACGCAGTTCGAGAATGTGCAGATAGTTGTGGATGATGCTGAGCGGGTTGTTCGCTTCATGCACGATCTCACGCAGCCGCTTCTCGTGGCTCGCCTGGTAGTCGCGCAGCAGCCGCAAACGGCGTTCGTCGTCGCGCTGCAATGCGCCAAGCCATCGTCCCAGCTCGATCGCATACCCGTTCATCGCGAGCACGGCTTCAGCGGGATCTTCATCGCTCAATCGAAACGCTAGAACACCGACTTGCGACTCTCCGTCGCTGAGCGGTGCTACGTACATTCGATCGGTATCCAGCCGCCTCAGGATCTGACGATCTACCACGGTCGCGCCGGCGTCTTCCTCTATCGTCACCGCGCGTTGCTCGCGCCACACACGCGCGATGCTGCTGTTCGATTGCATCGGAATCTTCAGTGCGGCTAGATCGTCGTCACCGACAGCGACCAACGCCTCACCACTTCGGAAGAAACAACGCGGCACGTGTCTGAAGAGCGCGCGCGTGATCAGCGCAGCGAGTTCGTGAAGCGACTTGTCGTCGACCTGTTGCGCCAGAACGTTGGAGAACGCCGAGAG
>CAZLDA010000428.1:3269-4049 GCA_964557875.1 uncultured Pseudomonadales bacterium
CAGCGCTTCGAGCCAGCTGTCATCGACATCGTCGGAGACCTCCGCCGCCTCGATCAGCGAGGCACAGCGTCGTTCCGCGGCATCGAGTACGCGATCGAATCCGGGCCCGTCCAAGCCGAAGAGCAACGCCGCTACTCGCGCTGCCGCTCCGGAACTGTGATGTTCGAGCGACTCTGCTACCGCAAAAGCCCGTAGCAACGGATGCGCGTCGGCCAGCAATTCGGGAGCGACGCCGCGGAATGCGCCCAGCTCCGCCATTAATTCGTCACCGGATACTTGAACGCCTGAACTGGCTAGCAGCGTCCGCAGCCGCGCCGCATCGGGATAGGGATAGCCGACTTCACGAACAAGCGCTTCCGACACGCAAGACGCGAGCAGCACACCGCGCCATTGATCGAATCCGAGGCGCGCCGCGTTTCCAAGCGGTACCACCGACCATACTTGGGCGCGCGCCATCGCTGCGAGTGAGTCGCCATCGAGATGATGCATCGCACGGGTGATTGCTTCCGGTTCGACGCGCGTTCCAAGACTCGTTACCCAACGGTTCAACAAGTCCGCGTCGGTCGAGATCAATCGGAAGAGCGCTGCAGTGTCTACCACAGGTGCCGATACCACTTGCTGGTATCGATGCAGAACCGCGTCTGGCGTCACCCCGTGCGTCTCCTCGTCCCCACCACCGACAATCTGCGCGCCGCTGAATGTTTGTTATGACGGCGCGCCCTTCACCCGGGATTCGATCTTGAAGATTGCGACTCCCTGCGCACGACTTGGCCTTGGATG
>CAZLDA010000429.1:0-4045 GCA_964557875.1 uncultured Pseudomonadales bacterium
GCAAACGGGTTTCGCGAGTGTCTGCTTTGCGGCCTTTCTTGCGTTGTTGCGGCGATGGTCGCAACAGGAAACGGTGCATGTCGGCCGGGTAGATGAGAACCGCGCGCCGAACGAGATGCGATCCGTAGGTCCGTTCGAAAATGCGCTGCCCTTGCGCGCGGACTTCCAGACGACGCAGTCGTTCGCGGAATTCGTGCGCAACATGGACGCGCATCTGTCGCGCGACCGCAAGTACGAGAAGTGTTCGTTCGATCGGATCGCCAAGGTGCTGCAGAAGTCGCGCGATCCATCGCGCAACCCGGTGTTCCAGGCGATGTTCCGATGTTCCGACGCCACGCCCCTGCGAGTGGAGATGGCCAACGGATCGGTTGCGGAAACGCGAGAGTTCGAAAGGTTGCTTGCCCCGTATGACCTCACCCTGGAAGTCGACCGACAATCTGACTGGGGGGCGATTCGCGTAGTCTTCGATGCGGAGTTGTTCGAACCGGAGAAGATGCGTCGCTTCGGCGCTCACTTCATCCGCTTGGTGAGCGCAGTTGCGGATGCGCCCGACCTGCTTCTGGACTGCGTACCGATCCTCGATGACGAAGAGGTGCGCCGGCAGATCGAGGTTCTCAATCCCGTATCGACGCGGACATCGGAGCGAACCGTGCTCGAAATGTTTCGATCAACTGTGCAACGCAGTCCGCATGCGCCTGCGGTCTCCTTCGACGACACCACGCTGAGTTATGAAGCCTTCGACAGGCAAACGGATGCGATTGCCGCGTCGCTGCGGGCTCGCGGCGTTGCGCGTGACGTCTGCGTAGGTGTTTGCCTCGATCGGTCGATCGACATGGTTGCAACCGTGCTTGCGATTCTGAAGGCGGGCGGCGCCTATGTGCCGATGGACCCTTCGTACCCGGCCGAGCGTCTGGCCGCCATGGCGGAGGATTCGCGCGCCTCGTTCATCGTTGCCCGCGCGCGCGAATCCGAGAAACTGAAAACCGGGCTACCGCAGTCCACCTATGTACTGCCATACGAAGATCTGGTCGGTGCGTCCGACTCGAATGCTGTATCAGAGAACCCATCTACGATCGACTGCGACGCGCTCGCCTACGTCATTTTCACGTCCGGTTCGACAGGGCGACCGAAGGGTGTCGCGATGCCGCACCGCGCACTCGCGAACCTCATCGAATGGCAACTCGAGCGGAAGACATTTCGCCCTGAAGGGCGTGTGCTGCAGTACTCGAGCCTCAGCTTCGATGTCTCGTTCCAGGAGCTCTTCAGCACGTGGGCATCAGGCGGCCATCTGTATCTGATTTCCGACGACGATCGGCGCGACCCGCGCCGGCTGCTCGATGCGCTCGAGACGCAGGGCATTGAACGACTGTTCCTGCCGTATGTAGCGCTGCGGCAACTGGTCGAAGTCGCCCGAGCGACACAGCGCAGCCCCACGGCGCTGCGCGAAGTGATCACTGCGGGCGAGCAGCTTCGAGTGGATGATACGTTGCGCGACTTCTTCAGGTCGTTAGAGCACGCGTCGCTCGACAATCAGTATGGTCCTTCGGAAACGCACGTAGTGACAGCGCACCTGCTCGAAGGCGATCCGGCGCGTTGGCCTGATCTTCCTCCGATCGGCGTGCCGATCCGGGACAACCAGGCGTTCATTCTCGACGCGCACCGGCAGATGCTGCCTGAAGGTGTACCGGGAGAACTCTATCTCGCCGGCGTCAATCTCGCGCACGGCTACATCGGCCGAGACGATCTCACCAACGAGCGATTCGTGCCGCATCCCTTCGACGCTTCGGGTGCGCGTGCTTACCGGACAGGCGACGTCGCGCGATACGACAACGACGGCGCAATCGAATTCCTCGGACGCGCCGACCATCAGGTGAAGATTCGCGGCTACCGCATCGAACCAGGCGAAGTGAGCGCGGTTCTGTCGCGTTTCCCGGGCGTGAAGCAATGCCTGACGACGGCGGTGGATGGCGGCGCTCAGGGAAAGCGGCTCGTTGCATACCTTCTGGTGGACGACCCGGACCGGTTCTCCACGACCAACGTATTGGAGCATGCACGCGAGCATCTGCCGGAATTCATGGTGCCCACAGCCATCGTTGCGCTCGCGGCATTTCCGTTTACCCCGAGTGGCAAGGTGGACGTGCGGTCGCTCCCGCTACCTTCGTCGACAGCCGCCGCGCGCTCGTCATCGATGGTGCCCCCGACCACGTCCGCACAAACCGTGCTCGCGGACCTTTGGCGTAGCTTGCTCGACCTCGATGCTGTCGGCATCCGCGACAGCTTCTTCGACCTGGGTGGCGATTCGCTAACGGCCGTACAGGTGTTTCTCGAGATCGAGCGACGCTTCGGGCAAGACCTGCCGCTGTCGTTACTCGCAGAAAACCCCACCATCGAATCGCTGGCACGAATCATCGATGGAGGCGGCACTCACGATCTGTCGCAATATCGCTCGTTACGGGTGATCCAGCGCGGCGACGCCACGATAGTTCCGCTGTTCATGATCCACGGCGGCGGCGGCAACGTGGTGCTGTTTCGGGATCTCGCAGAGAACCTCGGCAAACAACAACCCGTATACGCGTTCGAATGGGACGGTTGGAGCAACGATCGCGGGCAGAGTTCGATCGAAGAAATGGCGCGGCTCTATGCGGCTGAACTCGTGCGCTTCCGGCCCGACGGCGACATAAGGTTGGGCGGACATTGCATAGGCGGCCTGATCGCAATCGAAGCGGCAGGCATTCTGCGCGCGATGAATCGTGTGGTTGTGGACCCGTTGATCATTACCGATGCCCCGAACCTGGCCGCGTCGACGCATCGAAGCACAGTGCCGCAGTCCGCCGACAACGCCGAGTTCGACCAATTGAATGCGGTGCGAAACGCGATCGATGCGAAGGTAGCGCTGTGCCCGCCCGCGGAATTGAAGCCTGCGCCTTATGTTCGGCCCGCGCGCACGGTGATTGCTCAACGCGCGGCGAGGTTGATCGGGCGCCTGCATCGATTGATCTCCAAGAGCAAGTTCAATCGAGCCGGGATTGAAGACTGGGTTGACGAGCGATACGTGCGCGCGTGTCTTTCGTTCGGGCTGCGAATGCCGAAGGAACTGCGCACCCGATACTGCGCGCTGACGATGGTGCACGCTGCGCGCAACTTCCGCTCGCGCGGCTATGACGGTGACATATTGTTCTTCAGGACGAAGACTCTGCTCGGCGAACAGATGGGCCTGCCGGGTTGGTGGACGGATCCTTACTTCGGTTTCAACGAACTGTGCAGGGGCAAGTTCGACGCGCACTTCATCAACTCGGAACACAACGAGGTGGTGAGGCACCAGAAGACCGCTGAGCTGATTCGGATTGGGGCGAGGCTCCAATAAGATGCGTCCACGAATCCCTGGCAACATCTGGTTTCTGCTGCTGATCTTCGTTGTGGGTGGGATGCTGGGCGTGGCGGCTGTACCGGTTGCGAAGTCGATTTTGCCGTCGAGTTGGGTCGACGTACTCCGGTCGAAGTCGGATAAGCAGGATTCCAGCACTGCGACCAACACGATCTTCCACAACCTCTCTGTCTCGGTTGCGGCCACTCCCTTTCGAGAGCCCTACGGAGGAATCGACGTTCTGGGAGACGGCCTGATAGTGGCGGACCGCTTTGGTCACACCTGGCTGGCAGACTACTCCGGCAAATTCACCGAAATGCCGTTCGTGATTCCTGCCAATGCCGCCGAATTCATGGAAAGCGCGGATGCGAAACAACAGCTCGCTCACGTGCCCGGCTGGTTCGAAGGAGTGGCGAGGCGATTCGGTGTAAAGGACCTACTCGTGATTCCGCGTGGAGAGGGCGCCTATCAACTGCTGGCATCACATTTGTATTGGAAGGCGGAACAAGGCTGCGCGGTTGTTCGAGTTTCCGCGCTGACGATTGTTCCGGGGGGCGATACGGGTTTTGTCGCATCGGGCGATTGGCGCAACGTCTTCGAATCGCAACCGTGCGTCTCGCTTGCCGGCGATGGGCAACCCATCATGGCGGAGGAATCGGGCGGACGAATGATCCTGCTCGC
>CAZLDA010000430.1:0-4044 GCA_964557875.1 uncultured Pseudomonadales bacterium
CAGACCGAAATCGATGCCAGCAAAGAGAAGATCAAGGCGCATCTGCGCGCCACGATGCCGGCATTCGATCCGACCATGACGAACGCCCAGTTCGCGGCGATGTGGCTGATCGACGTGAAGCAGGATCCCTACGCGATTCCGCTCGAATCGATCGACGTCGGTCATCCGGCACTGTTCGAGGCCGATGCGATGTGGCCGTACTTCGAGCGCATGCGCAAGGAAGCACCGGTGCATTACTGCGCGAAGAGTCAGTTCGGCCCGTATTGGTCGCTGACGAAGTTCAACGACATCATGTACTGCGACACACATCACCAGATTTTCTCGTCCGATTCGAAGATCGGCGGTATCAGTCTGGGGGGCGGCGCCGATCCCGATCCGCAGTTCGATCTGCCGATGTTCATCCAGGAAGATCCACCGAAGCACGAGAACCAACGCAAGGTGGTGGCGCCGATGTTCACGCCGCGCAACCTGATGGACCTCGAGCCGCTGATCCGTGAGCGTGCATGCAGGATTCTCGACAACCTTCCGCGTAACGAAGACTTCAACTGGGTGCGCCACGTGTCGGTGGAACTCACCGGCCAGATGCTGGCAACGCTGTTCGACATTCCGCAGGAAGACCGCCACAAGCTGATTTACTGGTCCGACAGCGTGTCGAACCTCGGCAACCCCGAGTATTTCGAAACGGTGGAGCAGGGCTTCAAGGTGCTGTGGGAGTGTTACGGCTATTTCGACGAGGTCTGGAAGGAGCGCGTCAAGAATCCGCACAAGGCCGACCTGATCTCCATGCTGGCGCACGGCGAATCGACCAAGAACATGCCGCCGAACGAATACCTCGGCAACATTCTGCTGCTCATCGTCGGTGGCAACGACACCACGCGCAACTCGATTACCGGCGGCGTTCTGGCGTTGAACCAGTTTCCCAACGAGTACAAGAAGCTGCGCGAGAACCCGGGGCTGATCACCAACATGGTCCCCGAGATCATCCGCTGGCAGTCGCCGGTGGCGCACATGGCGCGCACCGCACTCGAAGACACCGAGATCGGCGGCCAGCAGATCAAGCAGGGCGAAAAAGTGGTGATGTGGTACATCTCGGGCAATCGCGACTCCGACGCGATCGAGAACCCGAACCAGTTCCTCATCGACCGTGCCAACGCCCGGCATCACCTGTCGTTCGGCTTCGGCATCCACCGTTGCCTAGGCAATCGCCTGGGCGAGATGCAACTGCGCGTGATCTGGGAAGAGATGCACAAACGTTTCCCGAAGATCGAGGTCGTCGGCGATCCGGTGTATCTGAAGTCGAGTTTCATTCACGGAATCCGCGAACTGCCGGTACGCATTCGCGCTTGAAACGCAGGCCTTCACGGGCTGGAAACGAAAACGGCGACTTCGAGTCGCCGTTTTCTTCACTGTGGTCATAAGTTACCAGCCCTCGCTCGAACTGCCTAGTCTGTTGCGAGTCGAACAAGGGGCGTACAACGCCGCGTTCCTTCGACCAGGAGGTTCCGCGTATGCCGAAACGCCAACTCACGAAAGCGCAATCGTCGAAGCGTCTGCTGAAGACGCTCACCGACAATCCGGCATTGCCGGCGTTCGTCCGCAGGCTCGAGCCGCCGGTGCTGAAGCGGCTGATCGAGCACGTTGGTTTGCATGACGCCGGCGATCTGATCGCGCTGACCACACCCGAGCAGATGCGCGATGTACTCGAAGAGTCGCTCTGGGAGTCGCTCACGCCGGGGCGTGCCGACCGATTGCGGCCCGAACGGTTCCTCGAGTGGCTCGACGTGATGTTCGAGGCCGGGTCGGCGTTCGCGACGCAGCGCCTCATCGACCTCGGCGACACGTTCGTGGTGCTCAACTTCGCGCCGCTGATCAGGGTGGTCGACCGAACCGTGGGGGCCGAGCACGTGGAAGGCAGCTGCATGTGTGTGCTGTGCCAGCTCGAGAACGACAACGTGTCTTTCGAGGTGATCGGCGAGCACATCGTCACGGGTATCCACGAAGACGAATGGGACATCGTCAAGACGGCGCTCATGGAGCTCGAAGCCGAGGACAGCGAGTTCCTGTATCGCGTGCTCGCGCGCTGCTCGTCTGCACCGACGATGCGCGACTTCGAAGCCGACGCACACCTGCTGCTGGACGATGAGACGCACGAACGGGAACAGCGCCGTGAACGCAGCGGCTTCGTTACGCCGCAGATGGCCGCGGTATTTCTAAAGACCACGCGGCGGACCGCGCGGGAGGACCTCGTAGCGCAGACCGACTACGACGCGATTGCGCAGCGCTACTTCGATCAGCTGGCCGCCGCCGCCGCAGCCTCAGCTGAACAGCGACAGGCAGAGGCGCAGGCTGCCGACGAAGAACCGGACGAAGCGCCGATCGCGCCGGTGGAACTGCGCGCCCTTGAAACGGCGTTGGCCGAAGCCGAGATCACTGGGGATCGTCAGCCTCAACTCCTGGAGGGACCGAAGGGCTCGCGAGAGGCCACGCTCGAACTGCAGGCTCGCCTGGATCGCCTGCAGCTCGCGCGGCCGGATCTGTTCGGCGCCCGGCTCGGTGAACTGATCTTCCTCGCCAACGTATTGATGGCGGGCAGCTGGTATCAGGGCGCGCGTTTCACGGAAGCCGAGGCTGCCAAGGCGGCGCTCGCGTGCGCGAACCTCGGGATGCTTCACGTTCTGGAGGCGGATTCGAACGGTCGCCCAACGAGCGCGTTGGACCGCGCCGATTCGATCGAGCAGATGCTCGAGAACCGCCCCGGCATCGTGCGGCTGTTCCAGGTGGGCTGGCATCTGATCCAGGCCTTGCCGATGCACGTTGCGCGGACGTTGCTCGACGTGCTGCGCTCCGAACACGTCCGCGAGCAGCTGCGACGCAAGCGCTGGATTCTCGACGAGATCGAATCGGCCGTGAGCGAGCCGGACCTGCTCGATCTCATCGAAGACGGCGATTTCGAGGACGTCGGCGATAACCTGGTGCTGCTTGGGCTCGTGCTCGACCCGCGCGCCTGCCAGTGTCTACGCACGCTCATCAGCGACTTCCCGCGCTACCCGCTGCAGCTGAACCTCGGGTTCCGGCGGGGGTCGCCGGCAACCAACGAATCGCGTTATCTCACCCAGCCGGATCAGCTCGACAGGGTGGCGGTGTTCCTGGAGGAACTCGACTCGTTGTTGAAAATCTGAGGCGTGGAGGCGACGCTCGTCGTCCTTGAGCCGACTCCGTTGGGCTCACATGATGCCGGCGCGTGTGCGGTAGTCCCGGAGAAGGGCGATGACCACGTTGAGAGCGGTGGTGGTGACGTTGCTGGTCGTCGTGCTGGCGGCGCTGGCCTATGTCTATGTCGGCTTCTTCGACGTAGCGGCGGACTCCCCGCATGGCGTCGTCTTCCGGTGGGTCGCGCAGACCGCGCGTGAACGGTCGATTGCAGTGCGCGCCATCGGTGTCAAGGTGCCCGACCTCGATTCGCCGACACTCATAGCTGCCGGTGCGAAGGAATACGCCGAGATGTGCGTGGGTTGCCATCTCGCGCCGGGGGTACCCGATAACGAGTTCCGAAAGGGGCTTAACCCGCCTGCGCCGCCGCTCGCGGGTGCTGAGTTCGCGCGCGACAACGGCGAGGCTGCTTCCGCGCGACGCTTCTGGATCATCAAGCACGGCATCAAGTCGTCGGCGATGCCGGCGTGGGGCATGGCGCATGACGACGACGTCATATGGAGCATCGTTGCTTTCTTGCGCAAGTTGCCGCAGTTGGAGCCGGACGCGTATGCGCAGATGACCGCCGAACCGCCGGCGATTGACGCAGAAGAGGGGCAGCAACCATGACGAGTGATGTTCCCGAAGCGCTACCGCTGTCGGGCTGCGTAGTTCTCGATCTGACCATCGCACGCGCGGGGCCTACAGCCGTGAGGCTGTTGGCGGACTGGGGCGCCGACGTGATCAAGGTCGAACCGCCGGCCGGGCGCGATGGATCCGGCGGGTCGGTGACGGGTGTGCGCCACGGTCCGGACGATCAGAATCTGCATCGCAACAAGCGCGGCGTGTGCATCG
>CAZLDA010000431.1:0-4027 GCA_964557875.1 uncultured Pseudomonadales bacterium
AACAGCTACTACGAAATCCGCAGATGATCGGCGCCGACACCCATTCGAAAACCGTCGGCTACGTGCTGTGGATTTTCGGCTTCATGGGTGCCCATCGCTTCTACTATGGCCGGCCGATCAGCGGCACGTTGTATTTCTTCACGCTCGGATTGCTGTTCGTCGGCTGGATCATCGATCTGTTTCTGATTCCGGGTATGGACGATGAATCCGACCGTCGCTTCTATTCCGGCAGTGTCAGCTACACCGTGGCGTGGATTCTGCTCACGTTTTTCGGCGTGTTCGGCCTTCATCGCATGTACATGGGCAAGTGGCTCACTGGCATCCTCTATCTCCTGACGGGCGGCTTTCTGCTGATCGGCGTGCTGTACGACTACTGGACGCTCAATGAACAGATCAGCGACATCAACGAGTGACCATGAAACGCATCATCGAAATTCCCGGCGCCCTCAATCTGCGCGACTTCGGCGGCTACGAAACCACCGATGGCCGCCACGTACGAAGCGGCGTGTTGTTCAGATCGGGCATGCTGGCCGGGCTCACGTCCGACGGGCAGAACGCACTGCGCGATCTCGGCATCGGCGTGATCTGCGATTTGCGCCGCGACGAAGAACGCACACTCGATCCAACGCCGTTTCCGATTCACGATCCGCTGCAGGTGCACGTCTCCATCGACCCCGATCACGGCGTGAAGTTGCGCGAGAAGATGCAGTACGACGGCCTCGACCTCGCCGGGCGCATCCACTACATGACCGAGATCAACCGCGAACTCGCGCGCGTGCACACCGAAGAGTACACGCGCGTGTTCGATGCGCTCTGGTCGGCCGGTGAACGCGGCTTCCTGATTCACTGCGCCGCCGGTAAAGACCGCACCGGCTTCGGCGTGGCGGCCATTCTGTTTGCGCTCGGTGTGCCGCGCGAAGTGGTGATCGAGGATTATCTGCTCACGAACCAGGCGATGGATTTCGAACGATTCATCGTGCCGCGCCTGCGCGAGGCGTATGGGGACAGGTACGGCGAGATCGACGTAGAAGCAGCCATGGCGCTGTCAGGTGTGCGGCTCGAATACATACACGCCGCGCTCGACGAAGTGGACGCGAATCACGGTTCGTTCGACACCTATCTCGAACGCGCGCTCGGCATCGACGCGGCGCGCCGCGCGGCGTTGCAGGATCGTTATCTGGACTAGCCCGCAAAGCATTAGAAGAAGAGGAACCTCGATGGCAGACAAGAGCGGCTTCGACACATTGTCGCTGCACGCGGGACAGCGGCCTGATCCCGTCACCGGCGCGAGGGCGACGCCGATTTATCAATCGGCCGCGTTCGTGTTTCCGGATACCGACTTTGCAGCCGGCCTGTTCAACATCGAACGCGCGGGGCACGTCTACTCCCGGTTGTCGAATCCGACCAATGCCGTATTGGAGGAACGCGTCGCGGCGCTCGAAGGTGGCGTTGGCGCCATTGCGACGGCGAGCGGGCAGGCGGCGATGCATCTGGCCGTGTCGACCTTGTGCTCGGCCGGCGATCACGTAGTCGCGTCGCGATCGATCTACGGCGGCACGCACAATCTGCTCGCGTACACGCTGCCGCGTTTCGGAATCACCACCACGTTCGTGAATCCGCGCGATCCGGCGGCGTTCGCCGCGGCGATCCGGCCGAATACGCGGCTCGTGTTCGGTGAAACGTTGGGCAATCCCGGGCTCGAAGTGCTGAACGTACCCGCTGTGGCGCGCGTTGCGCACGATGCGGGGTTGCCGCTGCTGATCGATTCGACGTTCACCACGCCGTATCTGATGCGTCCGCTCGATTTTGGCGCCGACCTGGTGCTGCATTCGGCGACGAAGTTCCTTTCGGGACACGGCATTGTCATTGGCGGTGTGCTCGTGGACGGCGGCACGTTCGATTGGGAGGCGTCGGGCAAGTTCGCGACGCTCACCGAGCCTTACGCGGGCTTTCACGATCTGGTGTTCGCTGAGGAATTCGGCCCCCAGGCATTCATCACGCGCGCCCGCAAAGAAGGTCTGCGCGATTTCGGCGCGTGTATGGCGCCGACCACGGCGTTCCACATCCTGCAGGGGCTCGAGACGTTGTCGCTGCGCATGGACCGCCATGTCGCCAACGCACATCGCATCGCGGCGTTCCTTGCATCGCACGCGGCGGTGCAGAGCGTCAGCCATCCCGATCTTCCTTCGCATCCGGACCACGCGCTCGCGAAGGAACTGTTGCCGCGTGGCGCCGGCGCGGTGTTGTCGTTCGATATCAAAGGCGGCCGCAAGGCGGGCCGGGTATTCATCGAGAGCCTGTCGATCTTTTCGCACCTCGCCAACATCGGTGATGCGAAGTCACTGGTGATTCACCCGGCGAGCACCACACACCATCGGATGGATGCCGCGGCACTGAAAGCTGCGGGAATCGGCGAAGGTCTCGTGCGTTTGTCGGTGGGTCTCGAAGACGCGGAGGATCTCATCGACGATCTAGGCCGTGCACTTGCGCGCGCGCAAAAGGCGGTGGCATGACCATGCGAATCGAAGTCGACGGACGTTCGGTATTCATCGGCACCGGCAGCGGTCATCCCGCTGAGAACGCTGCGCCGATCGTATTCATCCACGGCGCCGCACACGACCACACCATCTGGGTGATGCCGGCGCGTTATTTCGCGCGGCACGGCATGCGTGTGCTCGCACCCGACTTGCCGGGGCATGGCCGCACCGACGGACCGGCGCTGACGACCGTGGAGGAACTCGCAGACTGGATGGACCGTGTGCTCGATGTCGCGGGTGTGAGTAATGCGGCGATCGTAGGGCACAGCATGGGTGGGCTCGTGGCGATGTCGCTCGCGATCCGTCATCCCGCGCGCGTCAAATCGCTTTCGTTGCTCGGTGTGTCGGTGCCGATGCCCGTTACAGAACGACTGCTCACGGCCGCGCGCGACGACGAACCGTTGGCGAACGACATGGCGAACGGCTGGAGCCACAGCGCGCGCGGACGCCTGGGCGGCAATCCGAATCCCGGTTTCTGGATACTGGGCGGCGGTTCGCGATTGATCGGGCGCGCCGATCCCGGGGTGCATCACGCCGACCTTACCGCGTGCAACGCGTTCAAGTGCGATCCATCGGCGATCCGCGTGCCGACGCTGGTGATCGTCGGCGAAGCGGATCAGATGACCCCGGCGCGCAGCGGTAAAGCGGTGGCGGCGGCCATCGCGGGATCGCGCGTGGTTTCGCTGAGCGGCTGCGGCCACGCGATGTTGTTCGAACGACCGAACGAAGTGCTCGATGCTCTGATCGGAAACGTCGCGATCGCGCGCTGAACCGCCGGGCCTGAACAGCGCAACTTCGGTCAGGGCACGCAGCGCATCCGCCGCTACTGTGGCGATGTCCATGGAGAGACCTCGTTGAGTTCAACGCCAACCGATCGTTATCTCGCCCGCTTCCGTCGCGTGTTCGACTTCATCGATGCGCATGCGGACGAAGACCTGTGCCTCGATCGGCTGAGCGGTGTTGCGGCGTTCTCGAAATTCCACTTCCAGCGGCAATTCAGCGACTCGTTCGGCATCAGCGTGCACAAATACGTTCGGCTCGTGCGATTGAAGCGGGCGTCGTATGCGCTCGCGTTCCGCGACGACAGCCGCATCGTAGACATCGCACTCGACAGCGGCTACGACGGGCCTGAGTCGTTTGCGCGCGCGTTCAGGCAGAACACCGGGCAGTCTCCCTCGGAATTCAGGAAACAACCGCAGTGGCTCCCGTGGCACGCAGCGTACGAACCACTGGGCGAGCTGAGGAGCAAGTACATGAGACCGAACCATCGTATCGACGCAGTGTCGATAGTCGACTTCGAAGCCACGAAGGTGGCGACCCTCGAATATCGCGGCGATCCGAAACTGTTGGGGAATTCGGTTCGCACGTTCATCGACTGGCGCCGCCAGAACGGCTTGCCGCCGGGCGCGAGCAAGACGTTCAACATCGTCTATACGCATCCGCTCGATGGCGGCGACGTGCACTACGAACTGTGCGCGTCCACCGACCGC
>CAZLDA010000432.1:0-4021 GCA_964557875.1 uncultured Pseudomonadales bacterium
GCTGCCTGGCGATCTCGTCGAGCCGCTTACAGCGCATCTCGGCCAGGTTCGAGTAATGTACCAGCGCGATCGCGAGCGCGGCATTGCCGGCGTCTACCTTCCCTATGCACTTGCACGCAAGTATCCGAACGCGCCATTCGAGTGGCCGTGGCAGTGGGCATTTCCAAGCGCCGAGTTGAGCCGCGATCCGCGTGATAATGGCGAGCCGCGTCGTCATCACCTGCTGCCCGAATTGATTCAGCGTCACGTGCGCAGAGCGCTGCGCGAAGCGAAGATCGAAAAGCGAGCAAGCCCGCACACGCTGCGTCATTCGTTTGCAACGCACCTGCTCGAAAGCGGCTACGACATACGCACCGTACAAGAACTGTTGGGACACACCGACGTGAAGACAACGCAGATCTACACGCACGTGCTCAACCGCGGCGGCAACGCTGTGCGCAGTCCTCTGGCCGGATTGCATCTGCAAAAACCTTCGACAGATACCCAACCGCAGTAACATTCGAACTTGACCGCACCCGCGCGCGCACCTAGCGTTGCGCTTCCGGCACTGTCGAGCCCGCACCTCATGCCTGCAATCGCGTTTGAACTTCCGGACGAAGTGCGCAGTGCGCGCGAGGGTGTCGTCGCGTTCGCTCGCAGGGAAATTCTGCCGCGGCACGAAGCCCATCATGAGTTGTTCGAGAACGCGCGCCTGTTGTACCGCGAAGATGGACGCTTCTCCGACGCAACGCTCACCTTGATAGGTGAAGTGCGGAAAGCCGCAGCCGAAACCGGCTTCTATTCGATGTGCGTGCCGGAGTCGCTGGGTGGCGGCGGGCTTGGGCATCTCGCGTATTTCGCGTGCTGGGAGGAACTGTTCCGTACGTGCGGCCCGCAGAACTGGTTGATGCTGTATGCGATCAGCCATTGGGCGTTCGGTCCCAGTCGCTTGCTCGAGCAAACCACGGCTGAAGCGCGGCAACGCATCCTCGCACCGATGATGGCCGGCACTGCGTCCATGTGTTTCGGGTTGTCGGAGCCAGGCGCCGGCTCCGATGCGGCCGCGATGACGACGCGCGCGGTTCGCGAGGGCGACAACTGGCGCATCAGCGGTCGCAAGATCTGGACCACGAATGCACCCACCGCGGACTACTGTATCGTGTTCGCGGTAACCGATGCCGAACGCGCGGCGGTGCGCAAAGGCGGCATCTCGGCGTTTCTCGTGCCCACCGATGCGCCCGGCTTCGAAGTGCAGCGCGTGATTCGTCTGTTCGGGCACATCGGTGGCGACGAAGCCGAGCTGCGGTTGGACGATGTGCGCGTACAGCCGTGGCAGCTCGTGGGCGAATTGAACAAAGGCTTCGACGCCGCTCTATATGGTGTATCGCTCGGGCGTATCTACAACACGGCACGTGCGGTCGGGTACGGTCGTTGGGCGTTGGAGCGCGCGCTCGATTACGCGAAGTTGCGCGAAGCGTTCGGCAAGCCGATCGCAGATTACCAGGGCGTAACGTTTCCACTGGCCGAAAGTGCGATGGAGCTGCACGCCGCGCATCTGATGGGCATCGACGCGGCGACGCTGCTCGATCGCGGTGATGCGGCAGTGAAGGAGCTTTCGATGACGAAGGCGTATGCCGTGCAGGTGGGATACCGCGCCGTTGATCGCGCGATGCAAACGCACGGCGCAATGGGCTTCACCAACGAGATCGGGCTGTATCACGCGTGGCACGCGCTGCGCATCGTGAACGTTGCCGACGGCACGAACGAAATTCTGAATCGCACCGTGGTGCAACGTTTGTTGAAAGGCGATACCGAACTGTAAGCAACCGCGAAGGCAAGGAGGCTGCATGCAACGCAACGATTCCGATCCGCACGGCACGCGTCTGCCGATCAAAATCGATACCACGTCCAACGGCGAGTTCGCGCCCATTCCGCTATCGCGCGCCAACACGCTCGGCAACCGGCTGGCGCACGAGCATGCGGGCGAGCACGCGCGGCGCTCGGGCATGAAGCGTCGCGACTTTCTGATGTCGAGCTGCGGTGCAGCGAGTGCATTGCTGGCTTTCAATGCGGCACACGCGGCCGGCGGTGCGCGCGGCGGTTACTTCGAAGTACCCGCCGATGCGGCGCTCGATGTCGAACTCGCAGCAGCCACGGTGAACGGCAACGAATTCATTTTTGACGTGCAGGGTCACTATGTAGATCCCACCGGCGCGTGGCTCGAGAAGTTGCCCGCATCCGCACGGCCGTTCTCCGAAATGCCGAATGCCGGTTGCGGACTGGGTGCCGGCAGCGGCCGTGGTTACCTCGAGTGTCTCGGCGCGCGCGAGTTCGTGAAAGACATTTTCCTCGATTCCGATACCGACATGATGGTGTTGTCATTCGTGCCGTCGGCAGCAGACGCGGAGCCGCTGACCATCGAGGCGGCCGATGCAACGCGCCGCATCGTGGACGAAATGGAAGGCACGCAGCGCCTGATGCTGCATGGTCGCGTGAACCCGAATCAGCCGGGCGATCTCGAACACATGGATGAGCTCGCCGCGAAGTGGGACATCTGCGCGTGGAAGACGTATACGCAGTTCGGTCCCGGTGGACGCGGCTACTTCCTGTCGGACGAACCCGGGCTCGCCATGATCGAAAAGGCGCGCACGCTCGGCATCAAAGTGGTGTGCGTGCACAAAGGCTTGCCGTTCGGTCCGCATTCGTACGAGCACAGCCAGTGCTCCGACATCGGCAAGGTGGCGAAGCAGTATCCCGACGTCTCGTTCATCGTTTATCACTCCGGGTTCGTCGCCGGAAAGCCGGAGCTTGCTTACGACCACGCCGCGGCACGCGACGGGATCGACACGTTGGTGCGTTCGCTGCTCGACAACGGCATCGCGCCGAACAGCAACGTTTATGCGGAGCTCGGCAGCACGTGGCGTTTCCTGATGCGCGAACCGGATTCGGCCGCACATGCGCTCGGCAAGCTGTTCAAGTACGTGGGGCAGGACAACGTGCTGTGGGGAACGGACTCCATCTGGTACGGCTCGCCGCAGGATCAGATTCAGGCGTTTCGCACGTTTCAGATTGCACCGCAGCTGCGCGAGGCAAACGGCTACCCGGAATTGACGCCTGCGCTGCGCGCGAAGGTGTTCGGCTACAACGCTACTGTGCCCTACAAGATCTCTCCCGACGAAGTGAAGCTGCGTCGCGGCACCGACAAAATCACTCGGGCGCGCACTGCCTATCAGGAAGTACGCGACCCGAACTATCTGACGTACGGGCCGAAAACGCGGCGGCAGTTCTTCAACCTGTTGCGGAACGTTCCGGAGTAGTTGCTGCGGCCGGCCGGGTCATCGACAGAACCGCAGCCGTGAGCGCAAGCGTGATTCCCATCGCGCGCGGGTCGTAAACGCTCGCGAACGTCACGGTACACACGTTGCTGATCGTATGAATCAGTACTGCGGCGAATACGCTGCGGCCGGTGTGGTTATAGAACCACACGATCAACACGCGAAGTGCGACGGTTTGCAGCGCCCACCACCCAATCCACTCGGTCGACCGGTCCATCTGCAGCAGCGGAATCAGATGCCACACCGCCCAGATCACACCGAGCAGCACGCTCGCGCGCAGCGCGCCCCATCGCGCCTGCATCGGCTCTATGGCATAGCCTGACCAACCGAGTTCCTCGCCGATCGCCGCGATGAAGAATGCGACGAACGAGACTGCGAGGAGTGCCGGTGTAACGGACTGCTGCGCCGCGTTTTCGCCGCTCATCAGCAACCCGCTCAGCAGCGTCGCTGCCGGCATCAGCAACAGAATCGCTGCGTACCAGAACGGGTTGCGGATCCGTTCCAAATCGAACGCTCGCCGCAACAGCTTGCCGACACCTGAGGTTCCACCGCGCCGATAGACGAGCAATGCGGCAGCGATCGCCGGGCAGAAGGCCATTAACGCACTCACTGGAAGGCCGCCGATGATCCGCCAACCCGTTGCTTCGCCCACGTACCAGAGCGGCAACGACAGCAGAACCGTCAGCATCACGAACAACGCCGGTGCG
>CAZLDA010000433.1:0-4000 GCA_964557875.1 uncultured Pseudomonadales bacterium
TCACAGCGAAGAACTGCGCAAGGTACATCCACTCGGCAAGCTGCCCGCGGTGATCATCGACGGCAAGCCTTTGTTCGAATCGGCCGCCATTGCAACGGCAATTGCGGACCTGGTGCCGGAACGAAATCTCGTGGCGAAGCCGGGCAGCTGGTCGCGCGCGCTGCATGATCAGTGGGTGTGCTTTGCGCTCGCGGAGATGGAAGGGTGGGTGTGGAGCAGCGAATTGAACACGATGGATTTCGTGTTTCCGAAGGAACAACACGTGCCCGCAATCATCGAACAGAACTCGTTGCTGTTCAGGCGCAGTGCCGCAGCGCTCGACGCGGTGCTGGGCAAAACGGACTATCTGATCGAAAACCGCTTCACCGTCACCGACATCATCATGGGATATACGCTGAGCCTGGGAGACGAGCAGGGGTTGGTGCGCGAGTTTCCGAGCCTCGTTGCGTACCTCGAGCGGTTGTATGCGCGCGAACACTGCACGCTGGTTCGACATTCGGCGGCCTGATCGACCGCAACGGCCACATGACCAGACGTCCCACCAAGAACGCACCTCGATCGGCGCTTTTGGATCAGCGTGAGCCTCGACGCGGACGTTCCGGCCGACGAGGTGGAGCGGCTGGCTGGCACTCGTATGCGCTGGTGTGCGAGGGTCTGACGCGCAAGCAAAAAGCTGAGCTTGCGGCGCTGTCGTGAGAAGATGCGCCGCGTCAAACGCACCCTGAGCCAAAGACCGCCCGGCGGTCGTGCATTCAAGGAGATGGAAGTGTCGATGCAACCGTTCGTGGTTACTCCGAAGGACTACGCCGATGAACTCAACGTCGTCGGCGAGCACATCACTGTACTCGCGTCCGGAGAAGCGACGCAGAGCTACGAAGTGTTCCTGCAGCGCGGTCCGGAAGGTAGCGGTCCGCCGCCGCATAGTCATCCGTGGCACGAGTCGTTTTATGTCGTAAAGGGCAACATCGATTTCGGCAGCGGCGAGAAGTCGATGACGGCATCACCGGGAACGCTCGTGCACTTGCCCGCGGGTACCACACACTGGTTCCGCTTCGGCGCGGGTGGCGGCGAGATGGTTTCGATGACGTCGCGGCTCGGCGCGTCGAAGATGTTCACCGACATGGCGCGCGAAATTGCTCCGGTGAATCCCGATCTCGCGAAGCTCACGGAAGTGGGCGGACGGCATGGGTTGAAAGTCGGATGAACACGCAATCGAACGTACGCGGCAGCGGCATGCACGTCGGCATCGTTGGCGCCACCGGTCTGGTGGGAGAGTTCATGCGCGCGTCGCTCATCGAGCGGAACTTTCCCGTTCGTTCGTTGCGGTTGTTCGCGTCCGCGCGCTCGGCCGGAAAAAGGATTCAATGGAAAGATCAGCAGATCGTCGTGGAGGACGCGGCGGCGGCGGATTATTCCGGTCTCGACGTTGTGTTCTTCTCGGCCGGCGCCGACACGTCCAAAGAACTCGCGCCGAAGGTGGCAGCGGCCGGTGCGGTGGTCATCGACAACTCGTCGGCGTGGCGAATGGACCCCGACGTGCCGTTGGTGGTGGCCGAAGTGAACCCGTCCGCGCTGCGTTCGATTCCCAAGGGAATCGTTGCGAATCCGAACTGCACGACCATGGCTGCAATGCCGGTGTTGAAGCCTCTGCACGATGCGGCAGGGTTAAAGCGTCTGGTGGTGAGCACGTATCAGGCCGTCTCAGGCGGAGGTGTAGCGGGCGTGCAGGAGCTGAACGAACAGGTGCAAAGCGTCGGCGCGGAATCGGCACAGCTCGTCAACGATGGCGGCGCGCTTGAATTTCCGCAAACGAAGAAGTGGCCGGTTCCCATCGCATTCAACGTGGTGCCGTTCAACTACAAAGAAGTGGAAGACGGTTACACCGACGAAGAGATCAAGCTGCGCAACGAAAGCCGCAAGATCCTCGATATTCCCGGGTTGCCGGTATCCGGTACGTGTGTTCGTGTGCCGGTATTCACCGGCCACTCGTTGTCGATCAATGCGGCATTCGAACGGCCGATTACGGTGGAAACGGCGATGCGACTTCTGCGCGCGGCGCCGGGCGTAGTGGTAACCGACATACCGAATCCGTTGGCGGCTACCGGTACCGACCCGGTGCTGGTAGGTCGTGTGAGGCCCGATCCGACTGCGGAACATGGCCTGGTGATGTTCGTCAGCGGCGACAATCTGCGCAAAGGCGCCGCCCTCAATGCGGTGCAGATTGCCGAAGTGCTGTATTCGATGGAACACTCGCCCCAGCGCAACCGTTAGTTGATGAAGGGAGTCGTCTTCGACCTGGACGAGACGCTGGTCGACCGGCGCGGTTCGCTCGACATTTATGCGGGCCGGCTGAACGAAGCGTTCGCCGAATCGGCCACCGAGCGCGGCGATGCGTTCGTCGCCGAGTTCCATCGCCTCGACGGAAACGGCCGCGTGCCGCGCGACGAGTTTTTCGAACGGCTGTCGGCGGAGCTCTTCAGAAACGTCACGGCCGCGCAGATCAAGGCGCACTTCGAAGCAAACGCATGGACGAGTCCGATTCTGTTCGACGGCGTGCGCGCGCTGTTGCGATCATTTCGGGCGTGTAACTGGCGCATCGGCATCGTCACCAACGGCGGCGTGCCGGCGCAGTCCGCCAAGATCGTGAATTCAGGTCTCGCCGATTTGATCGATGCTTCCGTGATTTCCGCGGCGTTCGGCATGAAGAAGCCCGCGCCGGAGATTTTTCATCACATCATCGAGCTGTTGCAGGTCGACCCGGCGCAGTCGTGGTTTGTCGGCGATGATCCACGAGCCGACATGTGGGGTGCAAAACAAGTGGGTTTCAAAACGTGCTGGGTAGAACGCTACTCCGCGTGGCCTGAGGACCTGGAGCGCCGCTACGAGTCGCGCGTCGCGGCCACACCCGACTGTTGGGAGGTGATCACACGTGTCGCATGAACCGTCTGCCACGGTGCACGACATCATCAAGGGCGCAAATCCGATCGTGCTCGAGACGCAACGGTTGCGGCTGCGACCTGTGCGCGAATCGGACGCGGCCGACCTGTTCGCAATTTTCTCCGACCCGATGGTCACCCGCTATCTGAGTCATTCCGCGTGGACCCACATCGGCAACGCGCACGAGTTGATCGCGCGTACTACCGCCGCGCTGGGTGCGGGCACTTACCTGTATCTCGGCGTTGAACGGAAAGGCGACGGCAAGCTGATCGGTGAGTGCTCCTTGTTCAACCTGATGTCGCAGTGCCGGCGCGCGGAACTCGGCTATACGCTGGCGCGGGAAGCGTGGGGCAACGGTTACATCGGCGAAGCACTGCTTGCGGTGCTCGAGTTCGGTTTTACGCGGCTCGACCTGAATCGTCTGGAAGCCGACATCGATCCGCGCAACGCGGCATCGGCGCGAACGCTCGAAAGGCTCGGCTTCCAGAAGGAAGGATTCCTTCGCGAACGCTGGATCGTGAACGGCGAAGTATCCGATACGGCGCTGTATGGACTGCTGCAGCGTGACTGGCGCGTCGGAGCCCAACATTTCGACAAAGGGCGCGTCTAGCGCTTTCCCAGAACTTCGCGCATCACCCATTCCGTGTCGCCACCCAGGCTCGGGATCTTGCCGACGTGCGGTTGCATGTCGGAGAAGAGGAAACCGACACCTTCCACGTAGACCTCGCCCAACTGCGTGTGCGTGGTGCGCACGAAGTGCTCGCGCTGCGCGAGTTGTGCGTCGTCTTTGACGATCAGTGCGTTCGTCACGGCGTGTGCGGGAATGCCGAGGCGCTGCAGGCGCGCTTCGAGTTCCAATGCGTTCATCGGTGCGGTCCATCGGGCGATCTGCGTGTCGATGATCGCGGCGGCAGCGCGTCGCTCCGCTACACCGGCTTCGCGCAACGCGTTCAGCTCTGTCGCACCGATTTCGGCGACCAGCGTGTGCCAGTCAGCATCGTTGCGAGCCGCGATGGCAATCCACTGATCGTCGCCGGCACATCGGTACGCGTCGTGCGGATAC
>CAZLDA010000434.1:0-845 GCA_964557875.1 uncultured Pseudomonadales bacterium
TGACGAAGTACAGGCCACGGTAATGATCGAGCCGCGCCACCTGCACGAGGTTGTGCACGCCGTCTGCGTTCGAACCTTCGGCATAACGCTCGGTGCCCGGACGATTGACCAGCCTGCCCTGCAGGTCGAACGCCCACGCGTGATAGAAGCAGCGGAACATCTTGTCGTTGCCGCTCTTCTCGCGGCACACCATCGCGCCACGATGCGGGCAGGTGTTGAAGAAGGCGCGCACCTGATCGTCTTTGCCGCGCACGAAGATGAGTTCGTGCCCCCCCACTGTTCTCGTTAGGAAATCGCCCTTCGCTGCCACTTCGGACTCGTGGCCCACGTAGAGCCAGCACGTGTCGAAGATGAAACGGCGCTCGCGTTCGAGAATGGCAGGATCGACGAACACGCGGCGGTTCACGCGGAACAATCCACGCGCGCGGTCTTCGGAGACGTACGGCTCGATGATCGGTTCGGCTCTAACGGCGCTCATCTCCACCCCCTTTACATACCGTGTAGCCGCCTTGTAACATGCCGCCTCAACGCATGTAAAGATGATTCTAACAATTGATTACCTATGAAAAACGCTGAACTCTGTAGTGCGTCCAGATTTACCGTTTGACTACCCTGTTTGCAAGGAAAACCATGTCTGCATTGCAGCCCCGCATGACCCAGGACCAGCGTTCCGCGCTGACGAAAGACAAACTCGCGCGCGCCGCGTTCGAAGTGATCCGCGACATCGGTTATGCCGGCTTCCGCACCGCCGCCGTCGCAAAGGCCGCCGGCGTGTCGCAAGGCGGGCAACTGCACCACTTTCCCACGAAGGACGACCTCGCGCTCGCGGCGGTGGAGTACGGCAA
>CAZLDA010000434.1:855-3995 GCA_964557875.1 uncultured Pseudomonadales bacterium
CGCCACGCGCAAGACGGAAGAGAATCTCGCGCGCTTCGCAGCCGACGACGAACCCATCGAGGCGATCATTGCAGACAGCATGGACTACTACTTCTCGGGGTCGTTCGATGTGGCGATCGACGTCGTGAAGTCCGGTTCGCAGAACGCCGAACTGCGCCGCGACATTGCGGATTCGAGCCGCACGTTCCGCGAGTTCGCCGAACGCGGCTGGCTCGAGAAGCTGGTGGAGCGCGGTTGGTCGGTATCCGATGCGCAAGACATCATCGACCTGTCTACCAGCCTGGTGCGCGGCTTTGCGATTCGGAAGTGGATTCACCGTGATACCGGCCAATACAAGCGCCTGATGCAGCGCTGGATAGACATCGTTTACGCGAGCTTCGCAACGCCGAGCCAACGCCGCGCACGGACCAGTTCCAGATAACAGATCGATACGAGGGCAACTCCGAGGAGGACAGGTGGATTTCGAACTGCCGAGCGAGAGCGATCCCCGCCGCCGCGCCGTACGCGCGTGGTGCGAGGCGCATCCAAACCCCACCGGCATGGAACTCGCGCGAGCGGGCTACGTGGTGCCGCATTGGCCGCGCCCGTGGGGACTCGAAGCCGAACCGGAACTTCAGCTGATCATCGACGACGAGCTGAAGCGCGCCGGCATCTCGCGGCCGAATAATCCCGTGGCCATCAACAACTGCGGCATTTCGCTGGTGCTGCACGGCACGAAGGAACAACAGGACCGCTACCTGTGGCCCGCCCTCTCCGGCGAAGAGACGTGGTGTCAGTTGTTCAGTGAACCGAGTTCGGGTTCGGATCTTGCGAGCCTGCGCACCCAGGCGGTACTCAACGGCGATCACTACGTCATCAACGGCTCGAAAATCTGGACCTCGCTCGCCCACAAAGCGGCGGTGGGCGTGATGGTGGCCCGCACCAACCCCGCCGAACGTAAACACAAGGGCCTGTCGACCTTCATCATCGACATGCACGCGCCCGGTGTAGAAGTGCAGCCGATCGACGACATGACCGGCTTTCCCAACGAATACAACCAGTGCTTCTTCACCGACGTACACGTGCCGATTGGCAACCGCGTCGGTGCAGAAGGCGACGGCTGGCGCATCAGCAATGCGCAACTGCAGACGGAGCGCGTGGCGCTTGCGAAGCCCGGCGCGATCTGGGGTACCGGACCTTCCGCACGCGAACTCGTCTCGGGTTTGCACGAGGCCGGCGCCCTTGCAGATCCGTTGGTGCGCCAGCAGGCGGCCGAGTTGTACATCGAAGGCGAGATACTGAGGTTGCTCAAGTATCGCAACCTGAGCGACCGCATGCAGGGGCGTCCGCTCGGTCCCGAATCTGCAATACAGAAAGCGCTGTCTGCGCCGCACGGTCAACGCGTGATGGCGATGGCGCTCGAATGGATGGGGCCGCGAGGCCTGCTGCAACGCGCCGAGCCGTTTGCGGGCCAGGCGAAAGAGGACGGGCTCAGCGAAGAGCTCGCAGGTTGGAACTGGGGCATCTGGTTCAGCCCGGCCGTTACGCTGGGCATCGGCACGACCGAGGTCATGAAGAACGTCATCGCGGAGCGCCTGCTCGACATGCCGCGCGAAGACGATCCCGACGTGCGCAAGCCGTGGAACGAAACACAACACACACGCAGTGCAAACGCACGCAGCGCGCACGAAGGGAGACCCGCATCATGAACTTCGCTTTCAACGAAGATCAGGACCGGCTGCGCGACAGCGCGGTGCGGTTCCTGCGCGACCGCATCGACCTGAGCCGCCTCACCGCGCAAGGCAATCGACCCGACACCACCTACGACACAGCGCTGTGGAAGGAGATCGTCGCGCTCGGCTGGACCGGTTTGATTATCCCGGAGGAATACGGCGGGCTCGGGATGAGCCTCGTCGACTGGGTGGTGATCACGGAAGAGTTCGGCCGCGCGTTGGCGCCCTGCCCTTATCTCGGCAACTACGCAGGCTCTCTGGCGCTGTTGCGCGCGGGTTCCGCCGAGCAGAAGGAAGCGCTACTGCCGCTCATCGTGTCGGGCGAAGCGCAAGCCGCGCTCGCATGGAGCGAGAGCGAACAATCTGAAGATCCGCACGCGGTTGCCGCCACGGTGCGCAACGGTCGCCTGAACGGCACGAAGCGCTACGTGATAGACGCCGATACCGCGACACATCTGATCGTGTCGGCCCGCGACGCCGCGGGCTCGTTAGGGCTGTATATCGTTGCGTGCGGCAATGGCGTATCGATCGATGCGGTTCCGTGGATGGACATCACTCGACGCGTCTGCACGGTGACGTTCGACGATGCACCTGCGGAAGCGATGCCGGTGGCTTTTGACGACGCGTGGCCGTGGATCACCGACCGCGTGTTGCTGGCGCTCGCGTCGGAGAACGCGGGCGGTGCGGAGTCGATCCTGCGCCAGACCGTTGCGTATGCGAACCAACGTATCCAGTTCGGCAAACCGATCGCCTCCTATCAGGCGATCAAGCACAAGTGCGCCGACATGATGATGAAAGCGGAGTCGGCCAAGGCGCTCACCTACTACTGTGCGTGGGCGCTCGCGCAGGGTGTGCCCGAGGGTCCGCTCGCGGCCTCGATGGCAAAGAGTTTCACGTCCGACGCATATCGGTTCTGCACGAGCGAAGCGATCCAGATTCACGGCGCCATCGGCTTCACGTGGGAGATGACCGTGCACCTGTACTTCAAACGCGCCCGCGCGAACGCGGTGATGTTCGGCAACCCCGCCGCACATCGAGAGCGCGTCATTCGACTGGTCACAGCCGCGTGAAGGCGGTCGCACCCGATCGCGGACGACCGCTCGACGCCATCCGCGTACTGGATTTCACCGCGGTGGTGTCCGGGCCGTACTGCACTCGCCTGCTCGCCGACATGGGCGCCACGGTCATCAAAGTGGAGGCGGACGGCGGCGATCTGCTGCGCCATGCGGTGCCCCTCAGTTCGGCCGGCAGTCGCTACTTTGCAGCGTTCAATGCCGGCAAGCAGAGCATCGTGATCGACCTGAAGGCGCCGAAAGGCGCTGCAATCGCACGCGATCTCGCGGCGAAATGTGACGTCGTGGTCGAGAACTTCCGCCCCGGTGTCATGGAGAAACTCGGGCTCGGCTACGACGCGCTCGCGGAAGCGAA
>CAZLDA010000435.1:0-3984 GCA_964557875.1 uncultured Pseudomonadales bacterium
CGTGAATTCACCTTCGATATGCAAAATCGATAATAAACTGATGGGCGGATGAAGTCACGCGGCTGAGGCTACGCGGTCTTGGTTTGCACCACCTGCTGGATCAGGTTCGAGAGTTCGCGGCCCGATGTCGGCTTCGAGATCGTAACGGTGATCGCCGGATTGCGATCCGCCTTGTCGTCGATGTAGCCGCTCATCAACACGATTGGGATCGAGGCATCGTTTTCGCGAATCGCAGCCGCGAATTCGAGGCCGGTCATTTCGGGCATCAGATTGTCGGTGACGATCACGTCGAACGAGTTGTCCGACGCGAGAAACTGCCGCAACGCGCTGGCGGGCTGCGTGAATGCCTCCACCTCGTAGCCGAAGTTCTCGAGCAGATCCTTCGTTGCACGCACCACGGCCACTTCGTCGTCGACCAGCAGAATACGTTCGTGTCCTTCGGCGTGCGGTTGCGCGGGCTCATCGACATAGTCGAGGCCGCGCTCGGCAGCGGGGAACAGCACACGAAACGTCGAGCCTTTGCCTTCGTCGGTGCTGAGTGTGATCTCGCCCCCGTGGCCCTTGACGATGCCATGCACCACCGACAAACCGAGGCCGCTGCCTTGCCCGACGTCTTTGGTGGTGAAGAAGGGCTCGAAGATTCGTGCACGTACTTCGGGTGACATGCCGGCGCCGTTGTCGGCCACCGACAGTTCGATGAACTCGCCCTTTGCCATGCGTGCAGCGCCGCGTCGTGACGCTGCGTCGACACGTCGCAACGCGATGTCGATACGACCGCGCGGCATGACGATTGCCTGCGCGGCGTTAGTGCAGAGATTGACGATGACCTGATGCACCTGGCCGGGATTGGCGTGGATCAACGGCAGGTTCCGTTCGAGGTCCACTTGAATGTCGATGGAGCTCGGAATGGTCGCGCGCATCAGGCTGATCGCGTCTTCAAGAACTGCCGCCGCATCGACCAGCTGCTTTTCTGCCGCGTCGTTCTGGTGTCGCGAGAACGTCAGGATCTGTTGCACCAGGTCACGCGCTTTGAGCGCGGCGGAATAGACCGCCTTCAGTTTCGTGCCGACGTCCGCCGGAAGATCCCGATCCATGAGCAGCGACGTGTAACCCATGATCGGCGTGAGCAGGTTGTTGAAGTCGTGTGCAATGCCGCCCGCGAGTGTGCCGACCACTTCGAGACGCTGCGAGAACTGCAGTTGCACCTGCAAACGGCGTTCCTCCGTAACATCTACCGCCACCACCAGCTCGCTTTCGAGCGGCGCGCCTGCATCGAACTGTTCAGCGAAGGGCACGCGCGTGACCATGAATCGTTTGAAAAGGCCGCCGTGGCTGTTGAACCAGATCTCTGCGGGCGCGCGCCGTGCGTCGCGGTCTTCGAAGATGAGCCCGTCGGGTTCCGCCTTTCGGCCGTTGGCGAAGCTGCCGTCGAGCAACGCGTCGATGCTTACGCCGTATGCTTCTGCCACCGCACGATTGGCGAATATCAGGCTGCCGTCGCGCCGAATGGCGAAGATCAGATACGGCACCAGGTCGATGATCTTGCGCAGCAGCGACTCGGCTGCCAACAACGCTTCCTGCGTGCGTCTGCGTTTGCGCAGGTCGTCTTCGGCGGCGCGACGTGCGTCCAACAGATCGTCGATGACGGCGTTGAAGGCGCTCGCGAGCTCCTGCACTTCGAGCGGTCCTTCCACGGCCATACGTACGCCGAGATCACCGCGCACGATGTTGCGCGACGATTCGGTCAGTGCATTGAGCGGTGCGGCTGCCCGTTTCGCGAGACGTCTGCCCACGATCGAAACGACCAGGAACACGATCAGTGCCAGTGCCGCGCTCGGCGCAAGAAAGGCGAGCACCCCCGACAGCACCTTCGATCGGTCGATGTAGAGGTCGAGATGTCCGATGGGTACGTCGTGCCACAGCACCTCTCTTCGCAGCGACGGTTGCACTTCGGCTGCTACGCTCGGTTGCTCGGGACAGGCGCTCGGACCTTTGTCGTGCGTCGCAGCGAGATGATCGTACTGATCGTAGAGACACGCGCGCTGAATACTCTGATAAACGCGCAGCGCACGAAACTTTTCGGCCAGGATGCGGCGATCGGCAAACAAAAGCGGGCCGCGACTCTCGTCGACCAGCAACTCCGCTACCAGTTCGGCGTCCTGATCGAGCCCGGAATGCAACGCGCGATACTGCGTTGCCGCGAACAACGCCACCATGAGCAACAGCGCGATCGCGAGCAACGAGCCGAGCAGCGCGTACAAATTGGATTGCAGGGACGTCGATCGGATCATGGCACTTCTGCACGGGTGCCGAAGTAGTGATCGCTGAAACTCTCGATCATGTTCGTTTCGATGATCTCGTCGATGGACTGTGCAATCGCGGCGCGTTCGGCGTCGCTGAACGCCGCAGTTCTGACATACAGCCACATCGCGCGGGTCTGCAGCAGCGATACCTTGAACAGTGTGCCGTTGCGGGCCGCATAGTGCGGTGCCTGATAGAAGAGCAACTGCAGCGGTCCGGCGATCGCGTCGATCGAACCGTCGAGATACGCGCCGAAAGCCTCGGCAACGCTCGGAAACGGCACCTTCGTGAGCGTCGTATCGGATTCGAAACGTTCGTCGAACGGCGTTGCTTCGAGATATCCGATGCGCAGTCCGGTCAGCTCTTCATAGCGGGCCAACGTGCTGCGTGCGAGTACACCGGTCGGTACTTCGATCAACGGTCCGAGCGCGACCGCTGACGTGGCCAGGTCGTCGTGCTGGTACATGATGGCCAGATCGACGGTTGCTTCTTGAATGCCGGCAATCGTCTGATCGGGCGCGCCGAATTGAACGCGCAGCGGGCGACCGAGACGTTCCGCAATCAGCCGATAGACGTCGACCGAGACACCTTGCGGCGCGCCCTTCACATCGAGAAAACCGAACGGATTGCGATCGAGTGTCGCAGCGCAGATGGTGGGGGCGGAAGCGGCGGAAGTGACGGAACAAAGCGCGAGGAGAGTCAGAAAGACGCCGCACCTGTACACGTATTGTGAAGCCGGTTTTCGAGTGCTGCGCAGCATCGTATGCGGCGCGCGGACTGTCAAACGAACGATCAGCGTGCGATCGACGACAGCTGACTCAACACGCGAGCCAGGTCTACGCGCACGGTCATGAAGTCGGCCCAGGGGTCCTTGCTCTGTGTACGCATCCGCCGTACGGCGTTCTTGATGTTGAACTTCTCGTTCCTCAACCGGCTCGTTAGTTCCTCCCAGCGCAGCGGCATTGAAACGCCGGCGCTGGGTTCGGCACGCGCGCTGAACGGTGCAACGAGCAGACGGCCGTGGCCGTTCTGCAGGTAGTCGATGTACACCTTCTGTTCGCGGCGTCGCACCACGCGCGCGATGGTGGCGATGTCCGGACATCGATCGACGATGATGCGGGCCAGCAGGTGCGCGAAGGTGCGCGAGAGATCGTGCGTGAGTTGACCCGACATCGGAATCAGCACGTGCAGGCCCGATGCACCGCTGGTCTTCAGGTATGCCGGCAGTTCCAGTTCGAGCGCGAGATCGCGAATGGCGCGAGCCACGGCGATCACCGAGGCGAATGGCGCGTCCTTCGGGTCGAGATCGAGCACGCACCAGTCGGGATGCGCTAGATCGGCCACGCGGCTGTGCCACGAGTGAATCGGGATCGTGCCGAGGTTGATCAGATAGCGCAGCGATGCGGCGTCATCGACGATGAAGTAGTGCACCTCGCGTTCGGCGCCTTCGCTCCACAGCACCTCGCGGCGAATCCATTCCGGCACGAATTCCGGCGCGTCACGCTGATAGAACGATTTGCCGTGAATTCCGTCGGGGAAACGTGTCAGCACGAGCGGACGATCCTGCAGGTAAGGCAGCATCCACGGTGAGATCGCGTCGTAGTAGTCGACCAGATCGCCCTTCGTCAGGCCGAGTTCGGGATAGAAGATCTTGTCACGATGACTCACCTCGACGCGCCGTTC
>CAZLDA010000436.1:0-3977 GCA_964557875.1 uncultured Pseudomonadales bacterium
CGAGCCGCGAGCACGAGATTTACGAACCTCAAATCGAGAAGAGCCGCGGCGGATGTGGCCGCGTGCAGGTGACCGTTGTGGATGGGGTCGAACGTACCGCCCAGAAAGCCGATCAACGATGCCGGATCTCGCCGTTGCCGAAGACGACGAACTTCTGCGTCGTCAGACCTTCGAGCCCCACGGGGCCGCGCGCGTGCAGCTTGTCGGTGGAGATGCCGATCTCGGCGCCGAGACCGAATTCGAATCCATCTGCGAACTGCGTGGATGCGTTCACCATGACTGAAGCGGAGTCGACTTCCGTCAGAAATCGTCGCGCCCTTGTGTAATCGTTGGAGACGATTGCATCGGTGTGTTGGGAACCAAATGTGGCGATGTGATCGAGCGCTTCGTCTAGCCCGGCAACGATCCGAATCGACACGATCGGCGCAAGATACTCCGTCTGCCAGTCCGCTTCCGTTGCGAGCGCAATGCCTGGCAACAGCACACGCGTTCTTGCGCAACCGCGCAGTTCTACGCCGGCGCGCTCGAACTGATGTCGCAACGAAGGCAGCACGCGCGGCGCAATCGACTGTGCTACGAGCAATGTCTCCATCGCATTGCACACCGCGTACTTTTCCGTCTTCGAATTGAACGCGACGGAGATAGCCATGTCCGGATCGGCGCCGTCGTCGATGTAAACGTGGCAGATGCCGTCGAGGTGTTTGATCACCGGAATCGTCGACTCGGCGCTGACGCGCTCGATGAGACTTTTGCCGCCGCGCGGCACCAGCACGTCGACGTATTCCTTCAGTTTGAGCAGCGCGCCTACCGCCGCGCGATCGGTAGTGGCAACGAGCTGTACCGCCGTTACCGGCAGCTGCGCTTCGACCAGACCTTTCGAGATGGCGGCGGCGATGGCGGTGTTGGTATGAAACGCCTCGGAGCCGCCGCGCAGGATGCAGGCGTTGCCCGACTTCAGACACAACGCCGCTGCGTCGGCCGTTACGTTCGGCCGCGACTCGTAGATCATGCCGATGACGCCGAGCGGCACACGCATGCGGCCCACCTGGATGCCGGTCGGCCGGTACTCGAGACCGGTGATGGCGCCGATCGGATCGGGCAACGCATCCACTTCCTTGATGCCCTCGATCATGCGGTCGATGCCACGATCGTCGAGCACGAGCCGGTCGATCAACGGCTGATCGATCTTCGATGCGGTTGCACCGGCGAGATCGCGTTGATTGGCTTCTGCAATGGCAACTCGCGCCCCGTTCAATGCGCCGGCAATCGCCCGCAGTGCGTTCGACTTAGCACCGGTGCCGGCGGCCGCGATCGTGCGTGAGGCGGCACGCGCATTGCGGCCTAGGCCGAGCATGTATGCGTCGATGTCGATCACTGCAGGAGTAGCGGGTGCGTGCGTCGTGCGGGCCATGATCAGTTGCGCAGGTTGCTGACGATGCGGGTCAGTTCGGCAAGACGTTCGCGCGGCAAGCTCATCTGCAGCAAGCCTTGCTTGATCTCGGGTTCCAGGGGCAACAGCTCCGACAACCGCCACGACACCGAACGCGCGTCGTGATAGTCGACGTCGAGAGCGAGTTTCTGCGCCATCGGGTGCTTCATCAGTTCGCGCAGCATTTCGATCAACGACGCGTGTTCTTCGCCGGTTGCCTGCGCGCGCTCTTCCGGCAGGAATTCCACGGTGCCCATCAATAAGTGGTCGTTTGTTTCCGTGGTTTCAAGAATGCGGAACTTCGGGCCGCCGCTCGTGATGATGCCCAGCATGCCGTTGTTCAGCGTATTGAAGTCGACGATGGTGCCGTAGGTGCCCACGCTGAAGATCTCGGGCTGAGTCGGACTCTTGCCGAGCCGCGCATCCGACCCCTCGCGGATCAACACCACACCGAAACCCGACTTCTCGCGCAGACAACGGCTGACCATCGCGGTGTAACGCGGTTCGAAGATTCGCAGCGGCAGCCGGCCGCCGCTGAACAGCACCGTGCCCAGCGGAAACAGCGGGATTACTTTGCGAACGGATGCTTCGGGTTGCATGGGAACAACCATATCACGCAGGGCTAGCACCGACATCATCCGCACCCCCGGACACCGGCCCGCGTCCTCAGTTTGACTGCTAGACTGCCGCCACCCTCTCATCCGTGGCGTTCGTTTGGATCTCTTCCAGGTCATCTCACTGGCGATCATGCAGGGGCTGACCGAATTTCTGCCCATCTCCACGTCCGCGCACCTCGTGCTTCCTTCCATGCTGTTCGGCTGGCCGCGCCAAAGCCTGGCACTCGACGTGGCGATGCATGCCGGTTCGCTTGCCGCGGTGGTCCTCTACTTCCGCCACGATCTTGCGCACTTCAGCGGCGGCCTGTGGAACTGGTTCCGAGAAGGCCAGGTTGACGTTTATGTGCGGCTGATGGCGCAGGTTCTGACGGCAACGCTGCCGATACTCGCGCTTGGAATTCTGCTGCGCGACTGGGTCGAGCCGAACCCGCGCTCACTGTTCCTGATCGCGGCGACGACGGTCGGATTCGGATTGCTGCTGTGGGTAGCCGACACGCGCATCCCACGTTCCGGCACCACCGAGTTCGAGGTGTCGTGGCGCGATGCGCTACTGATCGGTTGTCTGCAGATGCTGGCGATCGTTCCGGGCACCTCACGTTCCGGCATCACGATGACTGCGGGATTGCTGCTTGGGATGTCGCGCGAGGCCGCTTCACGCTTCGCCTTCCTGCTCGCGATTCCAACGCTATTCGGTACCACCCTGCTCGGCACGATCGGCGCCATGCAGTTGCAGGCGCCGGTGGTCTGGCCCGAGGTCGGAATCGGATTCTCGTTGGCGGCGGTAACGTCGTTCCTGTCGATCCACTATTTTCTGAAGTGGATCGAGCGGACGGGCATGGCGCCGTTTGTCGCGTATCTGCTAGCGCTTGGGGCGGGTTTGCTGATCGTGGGTCTGTATCGCGGCTGAGCGCCGCAACTCGATCACGCGTCGTTTGCTCGAGCTCCCCGGACTCACACGACGGCAACGGAACGCCGAATCAGAACGGAATGTCGTCGTCGATGTTGTCGCCGAAATCGCTGGTGCTCGAGTCGTATCGGTCGGCGCCTTGCGGTTCCGGCGCGCGCTTGTCGCCGCGTGCGGACTGATTGCGCGGCGCATTGCCGGCCTGCCGCATGGGCGGCGCCTCACCCGGCTCACTGCCGCCGCGACCATCGAGCATCTGCATATCGTTCGCGACGATTTCCGTCGAGTAACGGTCGTTGCCGTCTTTGTCCTGCCATTTGCGTGTCTGCAGCCGGCCTTCGATGTAGACCTTGCTGCCTTTGCGCAGATATTCGCCGGCGATTTCACCGAGACGCGCGAAGCACACGACCGAGTGCCACTCGGTGCGTTCCTGTTGCTCGCCGGTTTGCCGGTCTTTCCACGACTCGGCCGTAGCGACCCGCAGGTTCGTCACTGCCGAACCACCTTGGGTGTATCGCGTCTCCGGATCTCGCCCCAGATTGCCGATCAGGATGACTTTGTTGATGCCGCGCGCCATGTCAGTTCTCGTGTGCTGATGGTCGTGAGACGCGGCAGCATATCTCATCGTCACTCTCGAAAACACACGACGCCGCCCCTGTCAGGAGTGAGTGATGGGCGCCTTGCGGCGCGAGTATGTAGCGCGTATTTTTTCTCGTTTTCGCCGCGGAAGGGTCAGTGGACGAGATTACGCTGCGTGGGGCGCGTACCCACAATCTGAAGAACTTCGACCTGACGATTCCGCGAGATCAGCTCGTCGTGGTCACCGGTTTGTCCGGTTCGGGCAAGTCCTCGCTCGCATTCGACACGTTGTACGCGGAAGGACAACGCCGCTACGTCGAATCGTTGTCTGCGTACGCGCGGCAATTCCTCTCGATGATGGAAAAGCCGGACATCGACCACATCGAAGGTCTGTCGCCGGCGATCTCGATCGAACAGAAGTCGACGTCGCACAACCCGCGCTCGACGG
>CAZLDA010000437.1:0-3953 GCA_964557875.1 uncultured Pseudomonadales bacterium
TCAAACAGAGCGGCTTTGAAGCTAAGCTCGTAGCGACGGGAGTGGCGGGCCTGCAAGCTGCAGAACGAGGCCCATTCGACCTGGTATTGCTAGACTTGATGTTGCCCGATATCGATGGCTTCGAAGTGTGCCGGCGCCTTCGAGCGCGTGATACTTGCCTCCCGATCGTCATGTTGACGGCGAGATCCTCGGAGAAAGATCGAGTACGGGGGCTGGAGACCGGAGCCGATGACTATCTCTCCAAGCCGTTCAGCCTGGCGGAGTTGACTGCTCGAATCAAAGCGATGTTTCGTCGCATCGATGCTCTCGGTGCTACGCAAGGGGCACCTGCAGCGCCGATGATGATTGTGGACGGACTCCGCATCGACCCAGAGTCGCGCCAGGTCGACGTTCGAGGCCGGCGGGTGGACCTAACCCAGAAGGAATTTGACTTGTTGTGGTACCTGGCGCAGCGGGCGGGCCGTGTGTTCTCGCGTGCGCAGTTGCTCGATGCGGTTTGGGGCAATAGCCACGAGGGCTATGAGCACGCGGTGAACTGTCATATCAATCGACTCCGCGCCAAGATCGAAGAAGACTCGTCACATCCAAAACTCGTGCTGACCGTCTGGGGCGTGGGATACAAATTCGGCGGCGGATTGCCCTCATCGGGATGATTCTTGCTGCGAACCCTTTACGCCAAGCTACTTGTTGTTTTCCTGCTTTTTTGTGGCGCGATGACGATCGTGTTTGCCGTGGTCCTGCGTGCTTCCCATCAACGCTACCACTTGGAATCCGATCAGATCGCCAACAGAGGTCTCGCTCAGCAATACATCGACAACAATTTTTTGCTCGGCGAAAGGCCGGTCGACGGAGCCGACGTTGAACGCGCAGTCCAACAACTCGGCGCGGTCAATTCGGGTATTGATATCTACTTGCTCGACGGTGTTGGCAACATCGTAGCATCGTCAGTTGCCGAAGGGCTCCGAGCTCACGGGCCCATTGACGTTGCGCCCATTCAAAGGATTTTGCGGGGCGCGGAGAAGCTTCCCATTCTGGGACAGGATCCGCGCGAGCCGGTCGAACCGAAAATCTTTTCTGTCGCAGCTGTAAACATTCGCGATTTTCCTGCGAAGTATCTCTACGTTGTATTGAGATCACCGAACCACGAAGCCGCGGTCAGCCGTCTGCAGACTGACTATGCGATCGGCGAGAATCTCACCGGGGTCGCGGCGGTGATGCTGTCGAGTATCGTCGCTAGTCTGGTTGTATTGCGGTTGCTAACGCGCCGGTTAGGGCGCTTGGAATCTGCGATGCTGCGATTTCGCGACAGCAACTTCTCGGAGGTTATGCCGGACGAGCTATCGCGTGATGATGAACGCGGCGATGAGATTGACCGGCTGCGCACGCTGTTCGCTCAATTGGCCGAACTGATTCGGGCACAAGTCGACGAGCTGCGACGCACCGACGAGATGCGCCAAGATATGCTGACGAGCGTGTCACATGATCTGCGCACTCCGCTCGCAACGATGCAGGCGCAACTTGAAGCATTGATGTTGCATGACACGGCGCTTGGCCGCGAACAACGGCGCGAGTATCTGGCTGCGTCGGTCAAGCAGGGTCAGCGACTGTCCCGTCTCGTCGATCAATTGTTGCAGGCAGCGAAGCTCGAGGGGCACCAGGTCAAGGCCGAGATCGAGCCACTGCAGCTCGCCGATCTGGTGCAGGACGTGGTTCAAAAGTTCGAAATGGTCGCGCGCGAACGAAACGTGATACTGCATGCACAGGCACCGGACCGACTGCCGTTGGTGCTTGCCGATGCAGGTCTAATCGAGCGCGTCCTCGACAACCTGATCGACAATGCCCTGCAATACAGCACCGACGGGGGATCGGTGCGAATCGTGTTGTCGGCACACGGCGGGGCCGTCCGCTGCTCGATCGCCGATACGGGTTGTGGGATCGCGGCGGCAGACCGCTCGCGGATCCTTGAACGATTCTACCGAGTCGATAAAAGCCGTTCGGGGGGCGGCGGCGGGCACGCTGGGCTCGGCCTTTCAATCGTTACGGCGATTCTCCAATTGCACGCGGCCTCGCTGCACCTCGAGAGTGAGGTCGGCGCAGGATCGAAATTCTGGTTTGATCTGCCGCTGGCCGCGGAATAGCGGGTCGGCTTCGAACGGAATTCGCCTCACAGGACTCCACTGTGGCACTGCACGAAACGTCGCCCAGGACATCTACGTAGCTGACCTATTCGAGATCATTTCGAGAACAATTCGCGCGACGCTACGCGCAACTGGCTTGAACGCGATCCCGAGGTGGCGTGGTGCGCCGCTAGAGGTCTCGCGATTGCAGCTTGCGCTCGAGTTCCAGGAGTCGCGATGCACGACAACGTACCGGCGTACGGATTGTGGAGTCTTGTGATCATCAACTCCGCGATCTTCATTATTTTCGCGTTTAGTTTTTTCAAGCCAAATACTGCACGGGATTGGCGGTCGTTCTCGGCGTTCTCTGCGTTCTTGGTGGCGTTGTTCGTGGAGATGTATGGCTTTCCGCTGACGATCTTTCTGTTGTCGGGATGGCGCAAAAACGAGTGCCGGGCGTTGATCTCCTGTCGCACGACGCAGGTCACCTGTGGGAAACCATCTTCGGTATCAAAGGTGATCCTCACTTCAACTGGCTGCACATTCTAAGCAACGTGTTTATTTTTGCCGGTTTCTGGGCGCTCTCGAGCGCCTGGCGCGTGCTGTATCAGGCACAGCGCACGCATCGGTTGGCCACGACGGGCGTCTATGCCCGTGTACGCCATCCGCAATATGTCGCGTTCATCGCCATCATGCTCGGCTTCCTACTGCAGTGGCCAACGATTCTCACGCTGGCCATGTTCCCTGTACTAGTGGTGATGTATTTGCGTCTCGCGATCAAGGAAGAGGCGGACGCTGTGAGCGAATTCGGCGACGAGTGGGTGGCGTATGCACGCAGGACGCCGCGCTTTCTGCCAAAGCTTGGCCGACAGCCGGTAGCGCACAATGCCTGACATTCATGTGGCCGCGCGGGGTACCAAGCGGATATCACCGCGGGTCGGGCTCATCGCTGCAGCAGGCTTGGCCGTTTTGGGATTGACGGGATGTCACCGCTCGGGCTCAGGGGAGCCGGTCAAAACCGTTGACGGCGTGACGGTCTATCTGGGTGTTGTTCCGTCTAGCGTCGTTACCGAGCGTCTTCCTGCAGCCGAGAAGGCGATGCACGAAACCGGCCGTACCGCTCCGAACTCGCATCACGTGCTCATCGCGTTGTTCGACGCGCAGAGCGGAGAACGGCTCTCCGGAACGGTGACCGCCGACGTGTCGTCGCGACACGGTGACGACGCCACAAAGCCGCTCGAAACGATGAACATCGGCGGCGTTGTCACTTACGGCAACTATTTCTCGATGGAAGACTCGGGCACGTACACGATCGATGTTGGGATACAGCTGACGGGTGGCCACGGGGGCACACGACACGTGACATTTCGTTACGAGCATCCGCACTAGCGATGCGCGGTCATGACTGACTGCTTTGACGAACACCAAGGACAACACGATGACAGACGAGCACCCCTCCGGACACGCCGATCGCTGGCCAACCGTCGGGCGATATGTTTTTTTCGGGTTTGCAGCGATTGCCGCGTTCTTCCTGTTCACCGAACACCGCGCCCATCTGTTTGGAATCCTTCCGTTCCTGCTACTGGCGGCGTGCCCATTGATGCACCTTTTTCATCATGGTGGCCATGGCAGGCATGGCGGTGACACGGAGGGAGGAGCACGCGCATCAAAGGACGGTAAAGGCAGTCCAGCGACTCCGACGGATCGCCCGCATCAGCACTGAACGCGGAACATGAGTTCGGTGACACCCGAGCACGCCCCGCATTGGCCGGGCCAACCGCATACGCTGAAGGTTGCCGCGACGTCGAGTCATGGCGACTTCGCGCGCGCAACGTT
>CAZLDA010000438.1:0-3946 GCA_964557875.1 uncultured Pseudomonadales bacterium
CGGCCGTGAGGTAATGGCGTATTTCTTCCAACCGGTCGCGGAACGCTGAACAGCCGTCGAAATACGGAACGATTTAAGGAGAACGCAATGGTAGACGTCGCAATCATCGGCATCGGCATTCACCCGTTCGGACGCACCGACGGCGTCACCGGACTCGAACAAGGCGTGTTCGCCGCGCGGCAGGCATTGAAGGACGCGGGGCTCGAATGGTCGGACATGAACTTCGCGTATGGCGGCAGTGCGGCGGCAGGCGCCGCCGACACAATGGTGTCGAAGCTCGGCCTCACGGGCTTGCAGTTCATCAACGTTTCGAATGGTTGCGCGACCGGCGGTAGTGCACTGCAATCCGCGTACATGGCAATCATTTCCGGCATGTTCGACATCGGCATGGCGGTGGGTTTCGACAAACACCCGCGCGGTGCATTCACCGTCGACACGCAGAACGGCGGCCTCGGCAAATGGTATGGCGACATCGGCATGGCGCTTACGCCACAGTTCTTCGGCATGAAGATTCAGCGCTACATGCACGACTACGGCATCACCGAAGACGCGCTGGTTCGCGTCGCGGTGAAGAACTATCGCAACGGTACATTGAATCCGAATGCGTGGCGTAAAGACGGCCTCAGCTACGAAGACGTTGCAACGTCGCAGATGGTCTGTCATCCGCTGCGCAAGTACATGTTCTGCTCTCCCGCAGAAGGCGGCTGCGCGATGATTCTGTGCCGCGCCGACAAAGCGAAAGAGCTGGTCAAAAAGCCCGTATTCCTCAAGGCGGTAAGCGTGAAGACACGGCCGTTCGGCTCGTTCGAAGTGTTCAGCCAGTCGCAGGCGCTGGAACGCACCGACACACCGCCCACCGTGCTGGCATCACGCGCCGCGTTCGAAATGGCCGGCATCGGCCCTGACGAGATCGATGTGGCGCAGTTGCAGGACACCGAATCGGGCGCAGAGATCATGCACATGGCCGAGAACGGCTTCTGCAAAGACGGCGAACAGGAACAGTGGTTGCGCGACGGCGTCACCGAAATCACCGGTCGCCTGCCGGTGAACACCGACGGCGGCTGTCTCGCCAATGGCGAACCGATAGGGGCGTCCGGGCTGCGACAGGTACACGAGATCTGTGTACAACTGCGCGGCGAAGGCGGCGCGCGGCAGGTTCCGCGCCAACTGAAGACCGGTTATACGCACGTATACGGCGCGCCGGGATTGTCGGGCGTTACGATCCTTTCACGCTGACCGTTCGTGGCGAATTCCTATGTTGCTGCAGGCGATGTTGCTGCGGGCATAGCGACCAGTCACGGTCGCATCGCCGTAACCGACACCGGCGGCCCCGGCGCTGCGGTGTTGCTGATTCACGGCAACTCCGCGTGCAAAGAGATCTTTGCTGAACAGTTCGAATCGCGCCTGCAGCAGCGTTATCGGCTCATCGCATTCGATCTGCCGGGGCACGGCGCTTCGGACGACGCGATCGATCCGCAGCGTACGTATTCGATCCCCGGCTACGCCGACGTCGCGCTCGAAGTTCTCGAGCGCCTCGGCGTCGATCACCTGGCCATTCTGGGCTGGTCGCTCGGCGGACACGTCGGCATCGAACTGCTCGCACGCGACGGCATCGACGTTGCCGGTCTCGTCATCACCGGCACGCCGCCGATCGGCCACAACGCCGCCGATTTCGCAGCGGGGTTTCGTCCGCAGGAACACATGGAGCTGACCGGCAAAGAGAACTTCAGCGAAGCAGACATTCAGGCATACGCCCGCGAAACAGCAGGAGCGCCTGCACCGTTCCTCGAAGCCGCAGTGCGGCGCACCGATGGCCGTGCGCGACGCTTGATGATGGAAGCGGCGATGGCGGCGCGCGGCGCCGATCAACGCGAAGTCGTCTCCACCAGTTCAGTGCCCGTCGCCGTGATTACCGGCTCGGACGAGCCGTTCATCAACAACGACTATTTACTGTCATTCCCTTATCGCAATCTGTGGGACCGCAAAGTGCACGTCATACCGCAAACGGGTCACGCGCCGTTCTGGGAACGGCCGCAGGCGTTCAATCCGCTGTTCGAACGATTTCTAACGGATGTGCTCAGCTGATGCGCGCACTAGAACGGGTCGCAGAACTCACTGACGTCATACGCACAGGCGGCGATCGTGCTCAGCGCTTGCGGCGGCTCGCGCCGGAAACGGTCGATGCATTGATCGACGCGGGCATGTTCCGCTTCACCCTACCGACTGAATTGGGGGGCGAGAACGCGAGCGTCGGCGAAACGATAGAAGTGCTTGAAGCAATCGCCAAAGTCGACGCATCCGTCGGCTGGAACGTGATGCTCGGGTCCGAAATCAACGCGATGGCCGCCGGCGGAATGCCGAAGGAACTCGCGCGCGAGGTGTATCTCGACAATCCGCGCGTGATCATGTGCGGCGGTGGTGGACCGGGCACGACACCGTCGCGGGCGGTGCGGCAAAAAGACGGCAGCTTCAAGGTATGGGGGCAGACCACGTTCATCAGCGGCTGCCACAACGCCGAGTGGTGTTTCATGGGCGCGCCGATCATGGACGGCGACAAACCCGAGATGAACGCCGAGGGGCAACCGGTGTTCAAGATGTGGTTCCTGCACAAATCCCAGTACGAAATTCTCGATACATGGGACGTCGCGGGATTGCGCGGTTCCGGCAGCCACGATGTGAAAGCCGATGGCGCGGTCGTCAGCGAAAAATGGGCGCGCGTCGATCTGGTGCTGTTGCCGGCCCTCTACGACAACCCCGTTTACAGAATCCCTGTGCCGCTGCGCCTTGCGTACAACAAGGCGGCGGTGGCGATCGGTGTGGCGCGGGGCGCGCTCGACGAATTCGCCAACCTCGCGCAAACGAAGCTGCCATTGATGTCGACGGTTCCGCTGCGCGACAAACCCATCGCGCAGTTCCGCTACGGTGAAGCAGAAGCCACTTTGCGGGCTGCGCGAGCATTCCTATTCGAAGCGATGGGCGATGTCGAAGAAGAGCTGCGCCGCGGCAGAGCAACGCCGTCGGGCAAGTTGACGCAGATCGCACGCCTCGCGTGCACGCACGCAGCAAACGCTTCGATGCAGGTCGTCGACGTGGTGCACAACACGGCCGGCACCAGCGGCATGCGCATGCACAGTCCGCTGGAACGGAAACTGCGCGACGCGCACGGGTGCGCTACCCACCGGTGGGTCGCACACCCGCTTTACGCCGACCTCGGCCGCATTCTTCTCGGACACGAAGCGCCGCCGGAGTTCGCGGGCTGACGCGCTCCGTTACTTGACGGTGACGGTGATCTGCTTCGAGACCACCGGCGGATCGTGCGGGATGTGCAGATAGTTCGCGAACACGAGCTGCAGCGTGTGCTTGCCGGGCGGCAGCGTCACCTGCGTTTCTGTCTGGCCTTTTCCGAAGTGCACCACGTGATCGTTTGCCGGCAACGGCAGCTTCATGTCCGGCTGGTCGGTGACGTCGATCAACAGATGATGGTGGCCGCTGTTCGGCGCATCCGTTCCGGCCGGTGCGATGTCCATACCTTTCAGGCCGAACTTCACCGTGAACGGCGAAGTAACGGTGGCGCCGTCGGCGGGTTCGATGAAGAACACACTCGCGCCTGCGGGCGACGGCGACAACGGCAGATCGGCCGCGGCAACAACGAACGACATCGCCATCAGCGCGCTCATCAGAATCGTCTTCATCGGCTGTTCCTCAAAAAAGTTCCCTTCGTTTCATCCGAGTCGGTAAACACGCGCGGCGGTGTCGTGGAACAGAGAGGCTTTCTCCGCCTTCGACGCGCCGGCCGCGATTTTCTTGAACGAATTCCACAATGTTCGATAGGAGCAACTCGCCTTGTCGACCGGAAAGTTGCTCTCGAACATGCAGCGATCAGGCCCGAACACGTCGATGGCGTGTCGGTAGTAATCGCCGCTCGCGGCGACGAGTTCATCGGACG
>CAZLDA010000439.1:0-3933 GCA_964557875.1 uncultured Pseudomonadales bacterium
GCGGACGTGCGCGTGAACGCCGTCCGTGCCGCGCGACTGCTCGCGCGCGCCGAAGGAACGGAAAAGCGCCCTTGATACGCGGACACTTTACGGTCCATCAGCGGAGTGCTACGTTCGTGTACAGATGTACACAACAAGCCCTGTACCCAAGGCAATTATCGGTCCACTCGTATGAACATGCTCGACTTTGCGGCTGTTTCCGAAGGCACACGTGCAGGCCGCACGTTTCCTTCGGCGTGGTTCACCGACAACGCGATCTTCGAGCTGGAGCGCAAACACATCTTCGGACGCGCCTGGGAATACGTTGGCGGCGCCGCGCAGGTTGCAAAGCCCGGCGACTATTTCACGTGCGAGGTCGCCGGCGTTCCAGTGGTGCTCGTCCGCGATAAAGAGGACACGCTTCGGGCATTCCTCAACATCTGCCGGCACCGGCACCATCCCGTCGTACAAGGATCCGGCAACCGGCCGATGCTCACGTGCTTCTACCATTCATGGACGTACGGGCTGGACGGCGCGCTGATCAGAGCGCCCCGTTCCGAAGAGTCGCCGAACTTCGAGCCGTGCAAGTTGGGCCTGCAAGCGATCGGCGTTGCCACATGGGGCGACATGGTGTTCGTCAGTGTTTTCGGCTCACCGACCCCGCTGCACGAAGCGCTGGGCGCCGCCCGCGAACTCGCCACCGAGCGCGGCTTGCCGATCGAGAAGGCGAAATTCCGCGGCCGCAGGTCCATGCACGTCGATGCGAACTGGAAGCTCGTGTGGGACAACAACTGCGAGTGTAATCACTGCCCAACGGTACACGCGCGTTGGTATCGCCAGGCGCGTCTCGATCCGAACCACTACTTCGATCGCCGCGTCGGCCCATATCACTACGAAACCGAACTTCAACTGATTGCCGATCGTCCTTCGCAGTGGGCGTATTACGCGTGGCCCGCCGTGTACTTCCAGTCGAGCGATACGAACTACACCACCGGCGCATCCACCGACAGACGCAGCATGCTCGTGTTGCGCTTTGTTCCGCTCACGGTGCGGACGACGCGCGTCGACGCCGACATCTATCACGTCGACGACATCGATTCGGCCGAGGTGGAACGGCGGCTCGATCAGACATTCTCGGTGATCGAAGAAGACAAGGACGTGTGCCAACGTATGCAGTACGCGCACGACTCCGGCGTAGCCGAGCCGGGCACGCTGCTGCAAGGCATCGATACGGAAGACCACACGCTGTTGTGGCAGCGCCTGATCCATCGTTCGATCACTACACCGGATGTCCCCCTCTATGCGCCGTTAGACGAATGAGGAACTGAAGATATGTCTGTCCTCCCCGAGCTCCTCGCATGTCGCCCCGACGCGCCGTTCGAAGTTGCGATCACGGACGCGCACGTCGAGGAGTTCCGCACGCGCGGTTTCGTGCAGATTTCACGCATCACCTCCGACGAAGAGCTGGCGTGGTTGCGCGAGGTGTACGACGCGCTCTTCGCCGAGAAGCGCGGTTCCTATCACGGCGGCTACTTCGACCTCACGCGACCTTACGACCGCGAAGGCGAAGATGTGCTGCCGCAGATCATCGCGCCGGAAATTCGGTTTCCGCAGCTGAAAGAAACCACGTTCTGGAAGAACGGTCAGAAGCTCGCGCGACAACTGTTGCGGCTGCAGGACGCAGAAGAGATTCGCGGTTGGGGCCACATGATTCGCAAACCGCCGCGCATCGGCGACAGCCTGCCGTGGCATCAGGACGAAGCGTATTGGGAACCGACGCACGACTATCGCGCCCTCGGCTGCTGGATGCCGCTCGATGACGCGACGGTGGAGAGCGGCTGCATGTCGATGATCCCGGGCTCGCACCTCGGCGACATCGTTCCGCATCGTCATCTCAACGACGACCCGAGCATAGAGGGACTCGAAACCGTTTCGCCGCCCGCGCGCGCTCGTGAAGCGGTAACACTGCCGACACCGGCCGGCGGCGCGGTGCTGCATCACTGCCGCATGCTGCACATGTCGGGTCCGAACGTGAGCGATCACGTGCGCCGTGCGTATGCCAACGAGTGGCAGACGCCGCCGGTGAAGCGCGCCGTTCCGCACCATCGCCCCTGGCAAGTGGAAGGCCGCGAGGCGTTCAAGAGCAAGTTCGGCAAGGATCTCGTTTGGTTCGACTAGCCGCGGAACCGCTCGACCACATCGCGCGGCTTCCCTGCTGGTCGGGCCGCGTCGACCCGGTGCCGCTGCTTGGCGGCATCACCAACAGGAACTATCTCGTCGCCGACCGTGGCGGGAAATTCGTGGTGCGGCTTGGAGAGGACATTCCGGTTCACGGCGTCATGCGGTTCAACGAGCTTGCCGCCAGCCGCGCCGCGTTCGAGGCCGGTATCTCGCCTGAAGTGATCTACGCGGAGCCGGGCGCGCTGGTATTGCGCTACATCGAAGGCCGCGCGCTGACGAGCGAACACGTGCGCGACGAGGTGCTGCTCCCTGCGGCTGTGGATCTCGTGAAGCGTTGCCACGAACGGATTCCGGGTCTGCTGCGCGGACCGGCGTTGATGTTCTGGGTGTTCCAGGTGATTCGCGGATACGCCGCCGAGCTGCGCGCACGGGCCAGTCCACATGCGGCGCTGGTGCCGAGCCTCGTCGATCGTGCGGGGCGACTGGAACGCGAAGTCGGACCGGTGAGCATCGTGTTCGGCCACAACGACCTGCTCGCCGCGAACTTCATCGACGACGGCAAGCGCCTGTGGCTGGTCGACTGGGACTACGCCGGCTTCAACAGCCCGCTGTTCGACCTCGGCGGACTCTCCTCCAACAACGAGCTCGACGCGGACCAGTGTCGATTCGTTCTTACGCATTACTTCGGCAACGCGGACGTGGCGCTCGAGCGGCGCTTCGCTGCGATGAAGTGCGCCTCGCTGCTGCGCGAAACGATGTGGAGCATGGTGTCGGAGATTCACTCGCAGATTCAGTTCGACTACGCCACCTACACGCGAGACAACCTGGACCGCTTCGAACGCGCCTTCGGTGAGTTGTTGGGATGAGCGCCGTTCCGCAGTCCGCCCAGATAGTGATCATCGGCGGCGGCATCGTCGGCTGCAGCACCGCGTATCATCTCGCCGCGGCAGGGTTCAAAGACGTCGTTCTGCTCGAGCGCGCGAAGCTCACGAGCGGATCCACCTGGCACGCGGCCGGCCTCGTCGGTCAGTTGCGCACGTCCGCGAACGTGACGCAGCTGCTGAAGAACAGCGTCGAGCTGTACGACCGGCTCGAAGCGGAGACCGGCCAGGCGACCGGCTGGAAGCGCAACGGCGGTCTGCGGCTCGCGTGCAACCGCGAGCGGCTCACCGAGATCAGGCGGCAAGCCACCACCGCACACAGCTTCGGGCTCGAAATGCACCTGCTTTCGCCGGCGGAAGCCAAAGCGCTGTGGCCGATCATGGACGATTCGGACGTCGTCGGCGCGGCGTTCCTCCCTACGGACGGCCAAGCCAATCCCAGCGACATCGCGCTGTCGTTGGCAAAGGGCGCGCGCATGCGCGGTGTGAAGATCATCGAAGACACGGCGGTACTTTCCATCGCGACCGAACGCGGTCGTGTGACAGCCGTGACCACCGCACAGGGGACGATCCGGTGCGAGATCGTAGTCAACTGCGCCGGCCAATGGGCGCGGCAGATCGGCCAGCTCGCCGGGGTGAACGTGCCGCTCGTGTCGATCCAGCATCAGTACATCGTCACGGAACCGATCGTCGGCGTGGCGAAGAACCTGCCGACGCTGCGCGACCCCGATCGCCTCATCTACTTCAAGGAAGAAGTGGGCGGGCTGGTGATGGGCGGCTATGAGCCGAATCCCATTCCATGGGCTGAGGGCGGCATTCCCGAGGGTTTCGAGTTTCAGTTGCTCCCGGAGAACTGGAAAATTTTCCTTCAGCACAAGGCAAACACGCTTGC
>CAZLDA010000440.1:0-1122 GCA_964557875.1 uncultured Pseudomonadales bacterium
CAGCCGCCCGATGTGATCGTGGCGCTCGGGCCGCCGGCGTCGCAGTTCTTCACGGCGCACCGCGACGCGCTGTTCCCGTCGGTGCCGCGGATACTGTCCGGCGAGGAACGCATGCTGCGCGGGCTGCCTGTCGAACCTGACGACACAGCTGTGATCCCGCGCGTCGATCTGTACGAACTGATCGAGGGTGCGTTGCGACTGCGGCCCGGTACACAGCGCGTCGCCGTCGTTCTCGGCGCCTCGATGCTCGACCAGGTGTGGACAGCCGCCTTGCGGCGCGAGCTCGAAGGCCACGCGGATCGGTTGCAGGTCACGTGGCTCGACGGACAGCCCTTCGACGAGGTGCTCCACGCCGTCGCGAATCTGCCCGCACATTCGATCGTTCTGTACAGCACCTTGACTGTCGACGGCCGCGGCGTCGTGTTCGAAGGACAGGACGCGTTGGCGCAGCTGCGCGGCAGGACAGCAGCGCCGATCTTCGGCGTGCTGGAGGATGAGCTCGGCAGAGGCATCGTCGGCGGCGTCCTGATAGCCGAAAGCCGCGCATCGTCGGTGATGGCCGACGCCGCACTGCGGATGCTCTCCGGCGATCACACCTATGCACGCTCCGTCGTGGTTCCGTCGACACCTCCGACGTACGACTGGCGCGAGCTCGAACGTTGGGGAATCGCCGAATCGTTGTTGCCTGCCGACAGCGTCGTGGGTTTTCGGCCGCCGTCTTTGTGGGAGGCACATCGCACGACGATCCTCGTGATCGTCGCAGTGATTGCGGTGCAGACGGCGTTGATCGTGTTGCTGCTGGTTCAACGACTGTTGCGACGGCGCGCTGAAGCGGAAGTGCAGCGGATGAGCGAGCGTCTGATCAGCGCGCACGAAGACGAGCGCCGACGGCTGGCCGGTGAACTGCACGACGACTTCAGTCAGCGCCTGGCGCGGCTCGCCATCGATGCAAGCCAGTTCGGTTTGCACGCCGACAGCGATGCGGCAGCCGCCCGAACGGTTCGGGGCCATCATGTCGCGCGTACCCGCGCCGGCAATGAGGATTCTACCGTTCCGCCCGCTATGGATGAGCGCCCGCGCCGGCAGCCTGGCTGTGGGCGATACCGCGGCCGACTTTGCGCT
>CAZLDA010000440.1:1132-3916 GCA_964557875.1 uncultured Pseudomonadales bacterium
CGCGAACGATGCGGGATGAACTGATCCGGATCAGCGAAGACGTGCACGACCTTTCGTACCGACTACATCCGTCCATCGTCGACGATCTCGGATTGATCGCAGCGTTGCGGGCCGAATGCAGCCGTACCGCCCGTAGTTCCGATCTCGATGTGGATGTGCGTGTGGGTGAGGTGCCTGAACGGATCGCTCCGGATGTGGCGTTGTGCCTCTTTCGCGTGGCGCAGGAGTCGCTGCGCAACGTCGTTCGACACGCGCGCGCAACGTCGGTGGACGTGTCGCTCGAGTGCATCGACGGTGCGCTGTGTTTCGTCGCAAGCGACGACGGCAAAGGCTTCGTGCACGAACGTCGCGGCGGCCTCGGACTGTCGAGCATGCGCGAGCGCGTTCGACGACTCGGCGGAAGGTTGTCGGTGGACAGTGCACCGGGGCAAGGCACCAGTGTGACGGCGTTGGTGCCACTTACGGCGGTAGCGCAATGAGCCGCGTGCGCGTACTGCTTGCCGATGATCACCGCATCGTCGCCGAAGGGTTGCGCCGGTTGCTCGAGAACGAATTCGATCTGGTGGATCTGGTCGAGGATGGTGTGGCGTTGCTCGCTGCGGCGCAGCGTCACGAACCGGACGTCATCGTCACCGACATCGGTATGCCCGTCATGAATGGTATCGATGCGGTGAAGGAGCTGCGCAAAGCGCGGCCGAACATCGCCGTTGTATTTCTGACGATGCACCGCGACCCGGCGTATCTCGAACGCGCGCGCGCCGCCGGCGGGCTCGGCTACGTGTTGAAGCACTCGGCGGCTTCCGAACTCGTGACGGCCGTAAACGAAGCGATCGCGGGCCGCGAGTACGTGACGCCCGCGCTGGTCGAGGCCATCGAGCAACACGCGAGCCGCGATTCGCCGCATCCCGGCACGCGGGTCACGCCGCGTCAGCGTGAGATTCTGCAACTCATCGCGAACGGCAAGCTGACGAAGCAGATCGCGGCCGAGCTTTCGATCTCCGACCGTACCGTCGAGTTTCACCGGCTGAAGTTGAGGCAGACGTTCGGCGCCCGCACCACGGCGGAACTGATCCGTGAGGCGTTGCGATACGGTCTTGTGGACCGGCCGAGGGAACTCTGACGCACGACACGGGGTTCTGCGCTGGTAGTTTCCCGAGGTTACAGGCATGCATGCCGAGCCTAGTCTCACGCGGCATCGCCCGGAGGTATCGCGTGACGATTCACCCGCATTGCCGGCCGGTTGCCGCGCCTTGACCGCTGCCGGCCCGCAAACGGAAACCGTCCTTGTCGCAGAGCGGAACGATTTCGTCGTCACCGGCCTGCGCGAACTGTTGGGTGGATTGTTCTCGAACGTGTTCGTCGTATCGGATGCGCCTTCGTTGTTGAAAGGCGCGGTCAGCCTGCGGCCAACGATGGTCGTCATGGACATGTCGACGGTGAACGGCGCGGCCACCGCATGTATCCGGCAGATCCGCGAAGATTCCCAGTCGGCCGTCATCGTGCTGACGCTGCACGACGCGCCGAGCGTTGCAAAGGAGTTGCTCGAAGCCGGCGCAGATGGTGTTGTATCGAAGCACCGACTTGCCGTCGATCTGCTGACCGCTGTCGACACGGTGCTCGAAGGCGGGCGATACGTATCGTCCAGCATCGCACTCAGAAGTCTCGGCGTTTCGCCGAAAGCCCGGAACCTGTAAATCACTCACGGAGAAATCGAATGAAACCAGTCCTGATCGCCGCAGCCGTCGTGTTCGTTACCGCGTGCCAGGCACCCGTCACACAGACCGAGAAACAGGAACTCGCGGCACCGATCAACTGTGCGACCGCTCAAAGCGACCTGGCCACGCTGCAATCGGAGAAGACCAAGGTGGGCAAACAGGTTCTCGAAGGGGTGTCGGCGTTTTCCCCGATTGGTCTCGTGACGGGTGTCGCGACTGGAACCGAAAAAGAAAAGGCGCAAGTCGCCGCGGGTGACTACAACAAGATGATCGATCAGAAGATCGCGGCCATCAAATCGACGTGTGGAATCCAATAGAAGGCAGGGGGCGCGATCATGACTATGGAAAAAGCGGAACGCCGACCATTGAGCCGGCGGGCTCGATTGAGTGCGGTCGTCGTGGGAATACTGTGGTCGGCAGTTGCAGCAGCAGCCGTACAGACGACGGGCACACCTGGATCGCCCGCGGCGACAACGACGATCAGCGGCGAGCAGCTGCCGCCGCCTGAGCAGAAGTTCGAAGGCAAGATCGAACGCAGCGTCAAAGATTCGAAACCGTTCTGGCCCGCGCGCGTCGTGCCGCCAGAAGGTGCGCCGAACGTGCTGCTGATCATGACGGACGACGCCGGCTACGCCGTGTCGAGCACGTTCGGTGGCGTGATCCCGACGCCGGCGCTCGACCGCATCGCGAAGAACGGTTTGCGTTATACGAACTTCCATTCGACGGCGCTGTGCTCGCCAACGCGCGCGGCGCTGATCACCGGCCGCAATCACCACGCGGTGGGCTTCGGCGTGATCTCGGAGCAGTCGACGGGCTTCCCGGGCTACAACTCGATCATCCCGCGCGACAGCGCGACGATCGGCCGGATCCTGCGTGACAACGGCTATTCGACGTCGTGGTTCGGCAAGGATCACAACACGCCGGCCTTCCAGGCAAGCCAGGCAGGACCGTTCGACTTGTGGCCGACCGGCATGGGCTTCGAGTACTTCTATGGCTTCGTCGGCGGCGATACGACCCAGTGGCAGCCGAACCTGTTCCGCAATACGACGCAAATCGATCCGTTTCATGG
>CAZLDA010000441.1:0-3911 GCA_964557875.1 uncultured Pseudomonadales bacterium
AAAACGGCAGACACCGATCGCGAGATTCTGCGCACGGGCGCCGGGTTACCGGTGGCGACCCGCGGCGCGAACTTTCCGAATGCCGTGATTCCGATACAGGTGGAGCCGCACGGCCACGCCACGCTGACGATCTTCGCCGCATCAAAGGACAACATGGTGATGTCGGCGCGACTGTGGAGCGAATCCGGATTCAGCGCCTACCGGCTGCGCCACGAGATGCTCGTTGGGGCAGGGCTTGGCGCCCTGCTCGTACTCGGCATCTACAACCTTGTCGTGTTTCTGATCACGCGCGCACCGAACTATGCGTGGCTGTCCGCCCTGCTCGTGCTCATCGCGTTCTGGCAGCTCGTCGGCAACGGCTACGCTGACCTGGTGTTGTGGCCCGAAACACCGTGGATGACGGGGCGCGTACTACCCGCCGTGATGCCCGTATGCCTTGCCGCTTTGATTCAATTCAGCCGCGGTTTCCTCGGCGTAGATCGTGCGAGCCGCATCGGGCGAGCGTTGCACGTGTATCTCTTCGCCTGCGTCGGCGCCGCGACTCTGCTGGTCTGTTGGCCGATGCCGCTGCTGTTCATGCCGCTTTCTGTGTCGTTGATACCGAGCCTTGTCCTGTTGCTCATCTATGCGGCCATGAAGGTACGCGACGGTGATTCGAACGCGCGTCGCTTCGCGATCGCAACCAGTCCGCTGATCGCCACGATGGTAGTTGCGGCCTCTGCGCGCATCATCGGTTCGAGCTACGAAACGGGCGTCGTGCAATCGTTCATCCTGCTGTTCAGTGTCTTCATGGGTGTGATGCTGGCCATCGCACTGGCGCAACACATTCAGGTTTTATCCAGCGATCGGCGCAACGCGCACCACGCGGCACTCGTGGCGAAGTTGCGCGCGAAGGAATCGGAACTGAAGGCCGACATCGCGGAGCAGGAAAATCGCGCCAAGACATCCTTCCTGGCAACTATGAGCCACGAAATCCGCACGCCGTTGACCGGCATTCTCGGAATGGCCGAGTTGTTGCGCGGTACCGCGCTCGACGAGCAACAGCATTACTACATCGCCACGTTGAAGCGCTCGGGCGAAGCGCTCATGAACATCCTGAACGACGTACTCGACTATTCGAAGGCCGAAGCGGGGCGGATGGAACTCGAGTTGATGCCCGTGGACCTGCTCGAACTGCTAGACGACGTCAACGTGCTGTATCGCGAGCACTTTCGCCGCAAGAGCCTCGACTTCTACACCTACATAGAGCCGGGCACTCCGCTGGTCTTCAAATCGGATCCAACGCGCCTAAAGCAGATCGTTGGAAATCTCGTGAACAATGCCATCAAGTTCACCGAGCATGGTCAGGTTTCGATTCTCGTTCGTCCGCATGCCACACGCACCGAGTGCATCGAGTTCCTCATCCAGGATACCGGCATCGGTATCGCGCCGGAGCACGCATCGCAGCTGTTCGACCGGTTCAAGCAGGCTGACTCTTCGATCAGCCGGCGCTACGGCGGCACCGGCCTCGGGCTCGCGATCTCCAAACGTCTGATCGAGCTGCTCGGCGGACAGATCGAAGTGAGCACGGAGTTGAATGCCGGCACCACGTTCATATTTTCGGTGTCCGCGCCTCCGATCGAAGTGGCGATGACGACGAACCTCGACCCATCCGCCCGCGTCTTCCTGGTCTCTGACGATGCCGCACTGGCGCGATCGATCGGCCTCGTCATGAAGCGATGGGTAGACACGTTCGTGGTGCTCGAAGACGTCGACGAACTCGAAGCGCACATGCCCGGCAAACACGATCGCGTGATACTCGACGAAACCTGTGTGGAACCGGATCCCGACATCGACGCTGCAAACGTCGTTTGGATCGGCGACGGCTTCGACGGCAAGTCGCTTGCACGGCCCGTTCTGTTTGCTCAGCTGTTGCGTCTGCTTCGACCGGCCGCAGACGCCTCCATCGCCGGAACGGAGCAGCGACCGCTGGAGGATCTCGCCGTTCTGGTGGCGGAAGACAATCGAACGAATCGGCTCGTTGTCGGCAAGATGCTCAACAACTGGGGCGCCACCGTGCATTTCGCCGAGAATGGCGTGGAAGCCGTGGAGATGTACGGCAGCCACGCCAATGAAATCGACGTGGTGCTGATGGACTGCGAAATGCCCGAGATGGACGGCTATTCCGCCACTCGCCACATCCGCACCGTGGAGCGCTCGGCTCGCCGCGCTTCGACACCGATCATCGCGCTTACCGCACACGCAATGCCCGAATTCCGGCGACGTGCCCAGGAGGCCGGAATGACGGACTACGTTACCAAGCCGATTCAGAAATCGACGCTGCTGAAGGCGATGCTGAACGCTCGCAACTCAGCCGCGACCGACGTCAATCAGATTCGCCACTAGTTACGCGTCACTGGGCCGGCAACACGATGTCGAGCAGCGTGTTGCCGTTCACGGTGAGGTGAACGCGCCGTGTCGCGGGCCACCAACGCGCTTCGATGTAGTGGTGCTCTTCCCAATGCAGCTCGACGTTCGTCCACACGTAGACGCAGTTCGTGCCCTCGCGCCGGCGCCGCTTTCTAACGATGCCATCGAGGCGCAGCAGCAGCTCGTTGTCGTCGACGATCTCGATCTCCACAGGACGATTGCGGTAGTTCAGTTGAAGCGTTTTGGAGCCGGTCACGATGTCGTCGAAGGTTTCTGGGGTTGATTCTTGGGTTGATTCTTGGGTTGATTCTTGGGTTGAAAGGCCGCGCAATTATGGTCGCCCCGCCCGACGAAGGCGACCCGCGATCGCCGCTCGCCTCGTTCACCTGAACATATCGCCCTGGCATGCGACATGCGGATTGCGAAACAGATCGGTGCGCAACTTGGACATTCGCGCGCCGTCGAGGCCGTTGCGTTGACGAGCGAGTTCGAAACGCCGCGCCAATAAACTCGCGAACGGCCCCGTGCCCTTCTGCCGCTGACTCCATTCGGAGTCGTAGTCTTTGCCGCCGCGCATGTCGCGAATGATGCTCATCACGCGCGCAGCTTTTTCAGGCACGTGTGTGTCGAGCCATTCGCGGAACAGATCCTTCACTTCGTACGGAAGCCGCAACACCACATAGCCGAGGCTGCGCGCCCCGGCTTCCGCGCTCGCGGCCGCAACGGCTTCGATCTCGTCATCGTTCACACCCGGTATCACCGGTGCCATCAGCACGCTTACCGGAACACCCGCCGCGGATAGCTCGCGCACACAACGCAACCGCGCCGCCGGCGCTGCCGCGCGCGGCTCCAACGACGTTTTCAGGGCGTTATCGAGCGAGGTGATGCTCATCGTTACCGATGCGAGCTCTTGCGCCGCCATTTCGCTCAGGAGATCGAGGTCGCGCAGCACCAGCGCGCCCTTGGTGACGATGGACACCGGGTGCCGCCAGTCGCGCAATACAGTGAGGATCTGCCGCGTGACCTTCAGGCGTTTCTCAACCGGCTGATACGGATCGGTGTTGGCGCCCATCGCGATCGGGCTGCAGACGTAACCCCGCTTACCGAACGCCTCGACCAATCGTTCCTGCACGTTCGTCTTGTAGAAGATCTTCGTTTCGAAATCGATGCCGGGCGACAGATCGAGATACGCGTGACTCGGCCGCGCGAAGCAATACACACAACCGTGCTCGCACCCCTTGTAGGGATTGATCGATTGATCGAACGGCACGTCTGGCGACTGGTTTCTCGCGATGATGTTGCGCGTCTTGTCCGCGAACAGCTGCGTCGCCGGTTGCGTATCGGGCGTGGGGTCTTCGCCCCAGCCGTCGTCGACGAACTCGCTGCTTTGCTTCTCGAAGCGACCCGCCGGATTCGACAGCGCGCCGCGTCCTTTGACGAAGATGGGTTTCGATTGCACGGAGGCGTCCTCTCGAAAGCGGACGGCCACACTAACTGTATAT
>CAZLDA010000442.1:0-3908 GCA_964557875.1 uncultured Pseudomonadales bacterium
CAATGCGGATTCGCGCGGGCGAGATGGCCGTCGAGCGATACGCCGTCGGCGCCGATCAGAAACGGAACGGTGCTGTTGTGCGCCCGGCCTGCGCTCACGGTCGTGAGAGTGCCGAACGGATAACGTTCGATCAGTTCGAGTTGTGCAGTGCGATCCGCGACGGAGAAGTGATTCGGCGTGTACACGGTCAGGCCCGCATCAGCGTCCAGATTCCGATGATGATGAATCCGGCGCCGGCGATGTACTGCAGAACCTTCCCGCTGATGTACTCGGACAGCAGACTGCCGGCGAGTACACCGATGCCCGAGGCGAACACCAGCGCGAGCGATGCGCCGAGGAATACGGTGAGTTTGCTGACTTCGCGATCTGCGGCGTACAGCATCGTCGCGAGTTGCGTCTTGTCGCCGAGTTCCGCCAGGAACACCGTGACGAAAACCGTCAGCAGTACCTTGAAATCCATGTGATGTCCTCAGCCGTGCATCGTCAGGCCGCCGGAAACGGACAGCGTCTGACCTGTGATATAGGCGGCGTCGTCGCTCAACAGAAACGCTACGGCGCCGGGATAGTCGTCGGGTTGCGCGAGCCGGCGCATCGGCATCGCGCGTTCGAGTTTCGGCACGATCCGTTCGCCGAGGCCGCCATCCGAGCCCATCTGCGCGAGCAGCGGCGTCTCGGTAGGGCCGGGACACACGGTGTTGATCACGATGCCGTCGGCGATGTGTTCGCGCGCCAGCGTTTTACCGAGTGCGATCAGTCCACCCGTGCATGCGGAATAGACGGCCTCACCGGACGAACCGACGCGTCCCGCGTCGGATGCGATGTTCACGACGCGACCGAACTTGTTGGCGACCATCCGAGGCAACACCGCGTGCAGAACGTTCAGCGCGCCGAACAGATTGATGTCGACCACCTTGCGCCACAGTTGCGGATCGGTGTCGATGAAGCGCGCCATACGATCCCAGCCGGCGCAGTTCACCAATCCGCCGATGGCTCCGACCCGCTGTTCGAATTGCGCAACGGCTTCGCGAACGCCGTCGTGGTCGGTGATGTCGACTGCGCAGGGCGTCGCCTTTCCGCCCGATGCGCAGATTGCGTTCGCGACGGTCTCAGCCGCCGCGGCGTTGATGTCCCACACCCCGACCGACGCCTTCTCCGCCGCAAGTCGTTCGACGATTGCGCGACCGATGCCGCTGGCGCCGCCGGTGACGATGACACAGCGTCCGTCGAGCCCGCGCATCACATCGCCTCCTGCGGTTGGGTTTGCGCCGCTTTTTCGTCGACCGCGCGCAGGAACAGCAGAATTTCGGAGTCGACCTTGTCGGTGGCTTCTTCCATCAGCCAATGCCCCGCGTTCAGTTCGTGATAGTCGAACTGTCCCTCGATGAAATTGCGTTGCGATTCGACCGCATAGCGACCCACCGCCGGATCGTGGTTACCCCAGATGAAAAGAACCGGGAGGCGCACCTTCGGCGCCGGGGCCACGCCGAAACCCGACGGCGAGCGATACCAGTTGAGCGCAGCGGTCAGCGCGCCGGGTTCGGAGAATACAGCGTGATATTCGGCGCGCTGCATCTCCGACATTTCGCCGTACATCGCGTCGTCCATCAGCTTCAGGTGGTTGAACGTGAACACCGCTTCCGGCAGCAGCGGCGTGCGGAAGAACTGCATGTATCGACTGCGCTGACGCTGATCGGCGTCGTTTGCGAGCGCGTCGCTGAACGCGGCGATGTGTGGAATCGAAAGGCTCGTCCACGAACGCAACAGTTCCGGCTTCGCCATCACGGCAGCCCAACCGACAGCAGCGCCCCAATCGTGACCAACGAGATGGAACTGTTGCATGCCCGTGGCTTGCGCCACCGCGAATACGTCGTCGACGAGCTGCGGTATGGAATACGCGTCGACCGCTTCGGGTCGTGCGCCTGGCGAATAGCCGCGCTGGTCGAACGCCACCACGCGAAAACCCTGATCCGAGAGCAGCTCGATGAGCGGTATCCACATGGCCGAGGTCTCGGGGAAGCCATGCAGCAGAACGACACCGGGACCGGTATTGTCGAGCCCGGCGACGCGTGCACGAAACTCCATTCCGTTCGCCGCGATGCGGACGAGGCCGTTGTGCGCGTAGCTATGCGTTTCGGCATCGAGCATCGGCAGGGCAGCGGTTTCCGCTCGATGCTTGCGATCCCAATCCAACGAAATCGCGCTGCCGCCGGCGAGCACGGCTATCATGATCACCGCGACTACGACCAGAAGAATGATGAGGGCTCGAATCAGACGCACACGCGCTCCGTACTTTCCGTAAGGGAAGAGGGTAGGTCGGCGTTAGCGTAACCACGCGAGGGGAGGACTTCCATGCAATTCAAGGCGCTCGCAATCGACCTCGACGGAACGTTGCTGGTCGGCGAAAAGATCCCTGCAGACAACGTGGTCGCTGTGCGCGCGGCACGCGACGCCGGGTTGAAGATCATCATCGCAACCGCGCGCTGGCATCACATGGCGCTGCGCGTTGCGAACGAACTCGAAATCGCCGGGCCGATGATCGCGTGTTCCGGCGCACAAGTGCATCTGTCGGCAGAAGACCGCGACATCTTCGACCACCGTTTGCCTGCCGACTTCGTTGCGGATCTCTATGCGATCTGCGATGCGGAGCGTTGCGTGGCCACCGTCACCGTATCGGATCGTGTCCTGCTGAAGCTCGACGGCGAACCCGACCGCAAGCAGATGATGCCGGAGATGAGCTGGGTGCGAGCGCTGCGCGGCGCAGCCGACTCGTTGCCGCGCGTTGCCGCGATTCAGGGCGGCAAGGTCAATGCGCGTATTCGCGAAGAACTCGAGCCGCGTTACAAGGATCGCGTGCATTTCTTCGACTCGATAGGCCCCACCGGCAAGATCATCCTGACGATGACCGCATCCACGGCCAGCAAGGGCGCGGCGTTGCAGGCAGCGTGCACCCACATGGGGTTGCAGCCGCGCGAGGTGGTCGCGTTCGGCGATGCAGACAACGATGTCGAGATGTTCCGGGTCGCGGGCGCGTCCGTTGCGATGGGTCAGGCGAGCGAGGAGGTCAAGGCGAAAGCTACGGCGGTTACGTTGCGCAACGACGAAGCGGGCGTCGCGCGCGCCATAGAGCGATTGTTAGCGATTGGCCACCTCTGACGGGAAGCGTCAGCCGCGCCAGTTCGACGCCGCCGCCGCGGCACCGTACTGCTGCACGCGTTCGTGCACGGAGTTCAGCGCGTCGTAGATCGTCTTTGTCGCGTCGGGAACCGACGTGCCCTCGGGCAGACGGATAGCCGGCTGGAAGTGCGCGCCGGCAGGCCCCGGATGTATCTCGCGCGACCCCTTCGGCCGCAGCTTGTTCAAACCGACCAGATAGATTGGCACCACCGGAACGTTCATTTCGGTCGCGAGTATCGACACGCCGTGCTTGAACTTCGCCATCTTGCGGCTCGTCGAGCGTGTGCCCTCCGGGAAAATCACCAGATTCGCACCGTTTCTGAGCAGCCACTTCGGGTAGTCGAGCGCTCGCGATCCGCCGCCGCGTTGAATCGGGAACGATCCCATTACCAGCGACTGATCCCACGGCTGCATTACGAGTTCAGGTCGACCGGTAACGAACCATCGATCCGCGGCGGCGCCCATGTAGATGTTCGATTTGATCCGGAACGGCAGCGAATGGAACAGCACGAGCGCGTCGAGGTGGCTGGTGTGATTGCCGACCACGATGCAAGGCCCGCCAAGGTTCTTGAAATGTTCACGACCCGTGATGGTCAGCGGCTTGCAGGCCTTCCACACATGGCGGGAAATTCCGTGCCAGCGCATTGCTGCGCGCGCGATCTTCGCCCACCACCGTATTTGCCACTCGTGCGGGCCCACGGTTCCGGCTTCGCTGCTGATCAAGCGATTGAACA
>CAZLDA010000443.1:0-3905 GCA_964557875.1 uncultured Pseudomonadales bacterium
GTTCGGGTGATGAATCCCGCGACGAACAAACTGCCCTTCAACGCGTCGAGCGACATTTCGGGCGTGGGTATCGATGCGCGGCTGGAATACCGCCCGCTGGCGGCGCGCAACGACGCGGTTGGCGACGTGTTCCGCGTGCAGGGCGCGCTGCTGCGCTACTACCGCGAATTCCTCACGGAGCGCGGCTTCACCGAGATCATCACGTCGAAGATCGTCGCTTCCGGTACCGAAGGCGGCACGAATCTGTTCACGATCGACTACTTCGATCGTGTCGCGTATCTGGCGCAAAGCCCGCAGTTCTATAAAGAGCACGGGGTAGCGGCGTTCGAAAAGGTGTTCGAGACGGGTCACGTGTATCGCGCAGAACCGCACGCGAGCTCGCGGCACCTCACCGAGTACTACTCGCTCGACCTCGAGTTCGGTTTCATCGACGCGGCTGAAGACGTCATCCAGCTGGAGAAAGAACTGCTCACGTCGATGTTCGAAAAGTTGAATCGCGAACAGAGCGCGACGCTGCAGCAGCGCAACGCCGTGCCGCCGCCGTCGATGCTGGATGCGCCGATCTGGGAATTCGACGAATGCCTCGAACGGCTGAACCACGCCCACGGGACGAAGCACCTCACCGACGACCTCGACCCGGAAGCCGAACGGCGGCTGTGTGCGCTCGCCGAAGCAGAGTGCGGCATTCCCGCCGTCTTCGTCGTGGGTTTTCCCGCGTCGGGCCGGCCGTTCTATTCCGCGCCGCGCGGCAATCGGGGTGCCGCGCAGAGTTTCGACCTGCTTTTTCGCGGCGTCGAAATCACTACCGGCGGGAAACGCCTGCATCGGCGCGCGGATCTCGAAGCGGCGCTGCGCGCCCGCAACATCGACCCCACAGCATTCGAAAGCCATCTGCGCATGTTCGAACTCGGTATGCCGCCGCACGGCGGACTGGCGATAGGGCTCGAGCGGTTGACGGCCCAGGTGATGGGACTGCCGAACGTGCGCGAGGCGGTGCTGTATCCGCGCGACCGCGATCGACTGACACCCTGAACGAGGCGGGGTAAGCTCGACCTCGGCACGGAGGAACCAACATGGCTGAACGCATCATCGATTCGAACGGCATTCGCATGTGGACCGAGGATTTCGGCGACCGGCGCGACCCAACGCTGTTGCTGGTGATGGGCGCCAGCGCGCAGGGTATTCAATGGCCCGAGCCGTTCATTCAACCGTTCGTCGACAAGGGCTTTCACGTCATCCGCTTCGACAACCGCGACGTCGGTCAGTCGTCGTGTTTCGATTTCGCGAAGCAGCCGTACACCCTGAACGACCTCGCGGCCGACGCGCTTGGCGTGCTCGATGCCTACGATGTTCCGGCTGCACACGTGGCGGGTGCGTCGATGGGCGGCATGATCACGCAGACGTTGATGATTCAGCAGCCGAAGCGCGTGCGCTCCGCGACCATCATCATGTCGTCGCCGTTGGCGGGCAGCGTCGACGGCGTGCCGATGTTGCGCAGCGACGATCTCGCAGGACCCGATCCGCAATGGCTCGGCGAACTGATACAGCTGCAGATGTCGATGCCGACGAGCACGCCAGCCGATTTGATCGAAATGCGCGTTGCCATGTTCACGAAGCTGGCGGGACGCCTACCGGTCGATACGGCTGGCTTGCGAGATATCGCGACACGTGAAGTCGGTCGCGCCATCAACTTCGCCGCACAGGCGAATCACTCGCTCGCAATTGGCGCGAGCTCGCCGAACGACCGTCGGCCGTTTCTAAGGAAGACATCGATTCCCACGCTCGTTGTACACGGCACCGACGACCCGATCCTGCCGCACCCTCACGGCAAAGCCCTCGCGGATGCGATTCCGGGTGCGAAGCTGCTGACGATTGAAGGGATGGGGCATGATCTGCCCGTGCAGGTGTGGCCGCAGATCATCGGCGAGATGATCGCCGTCACACAACGCGCCTAGCTCGAAAGAGAAGCGCTCGATGCGCGTCCGCCGTCTCGCCGCGCCGCTCGGTGCCGTCGTCGAAGACGTCGACGTACGCCACATCGATGCGGCGCAGTGGCGTTCGCTGAACGATCTGTTTTGTGAGCATCACGTGCTGTCGTTCCCGAATCAGCAGCTCACGCCGGAAGATCAGATGGCGTTCGCGCAACGCTGGGGGCGTCTGGTGCGGCATCCGTACGCGGGCATGAAGGCGTATCCAGAGGTCATCGAGTTGCGCAATCACGGCAAAGCGAAAGACGTGAACCAGCACTGGCATTCCGATATGACGTACAACGCGGCGCCGCCGAAGCTGACGATGTTGTATGCGCTCGAAACGCCGGAGATCGGCGGCGACACCGCGTTTGCGAATCAGGAACTCGCGTACGACGCGTTGTCCGATGGGTTGCGCGCCGTGGTGGATCGACTCAGAGCCGTGCACTCCGCCGAAGGTCTGGCAGCGTTGTACGGCGAGAGCGGCAAAACCGCGCCGCGTGCCGAGCATCCCGTGGTGCGCGTGCACGACGAAACGGGCCGCAAGTCGCTGTACGTATGCCGCGCGTTCACGCAGCGCTTCGTCGGCTGGTCGCGCGAAGAGAGCGCGCCGTTGCTCGAATATCTCTATCGGCACGCGTCGCGACAGGAATTCCAGGCGCGCCATGTCTGGCATGTTGGCGACCTGGTGATGTGGGACAACCGTTGTTTGCAGCACTACGCGGTGCACGACCACGACGATCAGCCGCGCGTGATCCATCGCGTGCAGGTCGAAGGTCCGGTGCCTGTTTAGTTGGTTTCTGATTCCCGAGAACTGAGGAACTTGCGATGATCGTCGGGCTTCATCACGTTGCGCTGGGTGTGCCGGACTTCGAGCGCGGGCTCGCATTTTATCGCGACGTGCTCGGTTTCGAAGTTGTGGAACGCGCCGAGTTCAATCGCAATCATCCGAAAGCAGACCGCGCCATCGGCCTGCCGGAGGTTGCCGCGAAGATGGCGATGTTGAAGCTGCCTAACGCGTATCTCGAACTGTGGCAGTACACGAATCCGGCGCCGGAGGATCGGCGTCAGCGGCCGTGCGACTACGGTTATCCGCACTTTGCGCTGCAGGTCGACGGGCTCGAGCGGGAGTACGCGCGCCTTTCGGCCGCCGGCATGGAATTCGTTGGTCCACCGGTCGACTTCGGCACCGCGTCGGCAATCTACGGGCGCGATCCGTTCGGCAACGTGATCGAACTGTACGAGATTCGCGACGCCAGGATCGCCCAGCTGGAACGAGAGTGAGGACGCGTGAGGATTCCCCCTCACGCATCCGTTAGACGCTAAGCGGTTACCGCGGTTTCAACCCGCGCGCCGCGCGCTCTTTGGCCATGCGCACTTTGTCGCTTTCGAGCCTTGCACCGAGCTCCTCTTCGCTGACCGAGCCTGCCATGTGACGCCCCGCCAGCGCTGCGTTGTACATGATCTTCTTCTCGGGCGTGACTCCAAGCACTACGCGCAGTGGTGAGTCGAGCAGCTTGTTGAAGAAGTCCTCACCGGCCGCGTTGGTCGGGTTCAGCTTTTTCGAGAGTGCCGGATAGAACCAGTCTTTGCTGGCCTGATCATCGAACAGCTGCGCACGCCCCTTGAAGGTGATCGCGCCGCGCGGCAGATTCGCGGCTGCGCCGGCCGGATATCCCGCGCTACTCACGCACACGGACACGCGGTTATCGCGTTTGATTGCTGCCGCGCGATGGCGATGCGCGGCGAACGTGATCCAGATCTTGCCGTCGCGCCAGACGAACGAATGAATTACTCCGACGGGCCAGCCGTCTTTTGTTGCCCACATCAGCACGCATTCGTTCGAATGCGTCATCAGCTGTTCAGTTTCGGCGTCGGAGAACGGGTAGATCGAGACTATATCGTGATCGTGTGTCTTGGCCATGTGTGTACTCCCCT
>CAZLDA010000444.1:0-3891 GCA_964557875.1 uncultured Pseudomonadales bacterium
ACTGATCGAAACAATCGCATATACACCGGCAACGACGAATGGTCAGCCCGTTTCTTCTCGCCCGACGCATAACACGGTTGATCTAAGGGGAAGTAGGTCGTAACCGACTGAGCTCTTTTGCACGTCTCCGGGTCGCGAGCATGCGCTGGTTACTACAGTCAGAGGCTCGTGACGCGGCAGGACGATCGAATGGAGGCTGGGAACGGAATCGAACCGATGTAACGCGAGTTGCAGTCGCGGGCATGACCACTCTGCCACCCAGCCGGAAAAGAGCGGCGGATTCTACTCGATCGAATCGGCGCTCGAAACCGCGTTCTCAGTCGCCGTTGAGGCCGGCGCGAAGGGTCGGCCATGCGGCGCGCAGATACATGACCATCGAGGTCAAGGTCATGATCGCGGCGAGATAAATCAACACATAGCCGAGCATCACGAGATGCTCATCCGAGCCCGGCGGGAACGCGAGCAACGTCAGAATCGCTGCGATCTGCACGCCGGTCTTGAGTTTGCCGAGGCTGCTCACTGCAACGACGCCGCGGCGGTTCATTTCGGCCATCCACTCTCTGAGCGCGGAGACCACGATCTCGCGGCCTACGATCACGAGCCCGGGTAGCGTCAGCCACAAACTCGCACGGTCGCCCACCATCATCACGATGGCGCTGACCACTACCAGCTTGTCTGCTACCGGGTCGAGAAAGGCGCCGAAACGCGTGGTCTGCTTCAGACGCCTCGCGAGGTATCCGTCGAGCCAGTCGGTAAGTGCGGCGAGGCCGAACACCGCGGCGGCGGCAATGTTCGTCCACGCACCGTGCCACACGAACACCAGGACGAACACCGGAATGAGCGCCATGCGCAAGACTGTGATGAGAATCGGCGTATTCATGCGCAGGCAGACGTCGGACGGATGGCCATTCTAACTGGCTTGCATCACTCCACGTGCAAAGTCGCGTAGATCTCTTCGGCGAGGCGTCGGCTGACGCCCGGGACCTTTGCAATCTCCTCTCGACTTGCGCCACGAAGCGCCGCGACACTGCCGAAATGCCGCAACAGTTCGCGGCGGCGCTTCGGGCCGACACCCGCGATGCCGTCGAGTTCGGACTGTCGGCGGGCTTTGCCGCGACGCATGCGGTGACCCGTGATTGCAAATCGATGTGCCTCGTCGCGAATGTGCTGCAACAGATGCATGGCGCCGCTGTTGGGTGGAATGGGCACCTCGGTGTGATCGGCGAGGTAGATCGTCTCGAGACCGGGCTTGCGGGTGGTGCCCTTCGCAATGCCGAGAATCTGCACACCCTCCACCTGCAGGTCAGCGAGCACCTCGCGCGCCTGATTCAATTGCCCCGGTCCCCCATCGATAACGAGGAGATCAGGTAGAACACCATCGCCCGATTTGAGACGTTCGTAACGGCGACGCAGCGCCTGATTCATCGCGCCATAGTCGTCACCTGCTGCAACGCCCTCGATGTTGAAGCGCCGATAGTCGGACTTCAGCGGACCGCTGCTATCGAACACTACGCAAGACGCTACGGTTGCTTCACCGCTCGAGTGGCTGATGTCGAAACACTCCAGCCGTTCCGGCAGATCCTCGAGTCCCAGCGCCTCCTGCAGATCGACGAACCGGGCGAGTACGTTCTGTTTGTCGGCGAGATACGAGTCGAGCGACAGCTTCGCGTTCTGTTGCGCCATGTCGAGCCAGCGCGCGCGCTGGCTGCGTACGCCCGACGTGATCTCCACCCGATGGCCGGCCTGGTTGCGTAACGCTTCTTCGATGAGTTCCGCGTCGTCAATCGGGTGACTCAGCACGATCGCCTTCGGAATCTCACGCTCACCTCCTCCGAAGTAGTACTGCGCAAGGAATGCATCGAGCATCTCCGCGCCCTCTACCGCGAGTTCGTTGCGAGGAAACCAGGTGCGATGTCCAAGCAATCGACCACCGCGAATGAACATACCCTGTACGCACGCGGCACCGGACGCGATTGCAACGGCGAACACGTCGACATCGCCGCTCGCCGCGTGCACGTATTGCTGTTCCTGGATCTTGCGCAGTTGCTTGATCTGATCGCGATACTTCACCGCGCGTTCGAACTCGAGTTTCTCGGCGGCCTCCTCCATCGCAATCTTGAACTCTTCGAGGATCGCATCGTTGCGTCCTTCGAGAAACATCACGGCATGACGAACGTCCTCCGCGTACGCATCCGGCACCACGAGTCCTACGCACGGCGCGCTACAACGACCGATCTGATGTTGCAGGCATGGCCGAGTGCGGTTCTTGAAATAACTGTCTTCGCACTGTCTCAGCTGAAACAGACGCTGCAGGATGTTGATGCTCTCACGCACTGCACTCGCGCTCGGAAACGGACCGAAGTAGCGCCCTGTCCTGCGCTTTGCGCCGCGATGAAACGCGAGCCGAGGATAAGTGTGATCGGTGAGATAGATATACGGATACGATTTATCGTCGCGCAGAACGATGTTGTACGGCGGCCGCAGCTTCTTGATTAGACTCTGCTCGAGCAGGAGCGCCTCGGTTTCGCTTGCCGTCAGCGTGATCTCGACGTCGTGAATGCGCGCAACCAGCGCCATCGTCTTGGTGCTGAGGCCCGACGCACGGAAGTAGCTCGTAACGCGGCTCTTCAGATTGCGGGCTTTGCCGACGTAGAGCACGGTGCCCGTAACGTCCAGCATCTGATATACGCCCGGCTTCTGCGGCAAGCGTTTCAGAAACGGTTCGGCTTCGAACGGAACTCCCGGGTCGCGCATTCGGCGACCCTAGACACCGATCACTTCATCGTCAAGCCAGCATCCGCTCTTCGGTTTCGACGCGCGGGCACGCTTCCGGAACAGGCGCAGCGCTACTACTTTCGATGACGCCATGTCGCACCGCAAGCAGCGCCAGTTCCACGTCGCTGGTGACGTTCAGCTTCTCGAAGATCCGATATCGATAGCTGTTCACCGTCTTGGGGCTGAGATACAAATCGCGCGAAATCTGCTGAACCTTCTTGCAGCCGACCACCATCAATGTGATCTGCATTTCGCGATTGGAAAGCTGATCGAACGGACACTCCGGCACCGTGTCGAACGAACGTAGCGCCACCTGCTGCGCAACATCGTCAGACATGTGACGTTGGCCGAGAAACACGCGACGAATCGCGTGTTCCAAATCTGCGGCGTTCGCACCCTTCGTGATGTATCCGGCGGCGCCCGCCTTCATCGCCTGTGCCGGATACGGGTCTGTGTCACAGGCGGTGACCATCAGCACGCGAATCCCGGTGTCGATGCGCTGCAGACGACGCGTTGCCTCGAGCCCGCCGATGCCGGGCATCCGCAAATCCATCAGGATGACGTTCGGTTTCGTTTCGCGCACCAGCTCCAATGCGCGCTCGCCGGAATCTGCTTCACCGACTATCGCGATCCCTCTTGCCTCGGCGAGCATGCGGGTAAGACCGATGCGCACGAGACGGTGGTCGTCGACAATCAACACTCGGATCATTTGGCTCTCCCCCAAGTTGATTTGTTAGCCCTGCCCGTACGTCTTTGATCAGCAGGTGAAGAGTCAAACTATGCCGGCCTCCATCACTCGACAAGCGAGGCTCGCAGGTTCCCCACAGAGTTCCACGAAAGGTCCATTATGCGATGTCACCGTGATATCGCCGTATCAACCACGCTGCGATGCCGAGACGGCAGCGCAGCGATGTCACGCTGATATCACTCGCCGGTGAATGCCTGCAAACCAGTCTGCGCTCTGCCGAGAATCAGCGCGTGGATGTCGTGAGTACCTTCGTACGTATTCACGGTTTCGAGATTCATCACGTGGCGAATCACATGGAACTCGTCCGAGATGCCGTTGCCGCCATGCATGTCGCGCGCCATGCGGGCGATGTCGAGCGCCTTACCGCA
>CAZLDA010000445.1:0-3854 GCA_964557875.1 uncultured Pseudomonadales bacterium
CACCGGCTACACCGGTGAGCGCGGCAGCGTCGCGTTCGTCGCGCGACAGGTCACGGCGCAGAGCGAGTACGACCCCACACCGTTTCCGGATTTCATGCCGGTGGACGGCAATCTGGAACTCGACGTCCGCCAACGGCTGTTTGGCCTCACGGCAAGCCTCGAAGCGACACCGGCCTGGACCAACCGCGTTGCGATCAAGCGGTATGAATCGCGCAACGACAATCTGACCGACGGCACACGCGACAGCTCATCCGACGGCGACAAGGTTCAAGCGACGTATCAGGGCGACTACTCGTTCGATCTCGGGTCGGCCCGCAATCTCGTCACCTGGGCTTACGAATACACGAACGAAGGCTTCAATCAGCGCGGTGCGGCCAGCGTCTTCGGCGATCCGAATCAGGATCAGCACATGGATACGAACAGCGTCATCGGCGAATACGTTGTCGATCTCGAATGGGCGAGCGCGTCGTTGTCGGCGCGTCACGACGACAACAGCGACTTCGACGATGCGAACGACTATCGCGCATCTGTTCGTATCCCGGTGGGCACCGCAACCACGGTGTTCCTCGGCGCCGGTACCGGCACGAAGAACCCGACCTTCGTCGAACGCTTCGGCTTCACGCCGGATACGTTCATCGGCAACCCTGATCTGCGTCCCGAAAAGTCGCGCAGCTATTCGGCGTCGTTGGAACACGCCTTCGGTGAACCGGTACACGTGCGCGTCACCGCATTCCACGACCGGCTGGAAGACGAAATCAACGGATTCTTCTTCGACGCGAACGCGGGTGGCTTCACCGCGGTGAACACGAACGGTGAAAGTCAGCGCGACGGCGTGGAGATTTCAGTGAATGCGCAACTCAACGACGTATTGCGGGTGCAGGCAGACTATACGTATCTCGACGCATCGCAGCCGACGAACGGAAATCAGGAGAACGAACTGCGGCGGCCGCAGAACAGCGGCCGCGTCATCGTCGACTACGACGCATTGCCGGAGCGGCTGTCGCTGCAGGTGGGTGCGGCGTTCATCGGTGAACATGACGACGACGACTTCGGAACGTTTCCGGCGCGCCGGGTGAGTCTCGATGGATACACGCTGCTACACTGCACCGCGCGCTACCGCATCAACGACCTGTTCGAGATCACCGGCCGCGTCGAAAACGCAGCCGACGAGAATTACCAGGACGTGTTCGGGTATGCGACGCCCGGGCGGAGCGCGTATCTCGGGGTGAACATGAGGCTGTGATGAAGGCGTTCGAACAGATGATCGGTGAAGTTTGGGACGACAGCATCGTGCCGACGCTGTGTCGCTACATCGAGATCCCGAACAAATCGCCGATGTTCGATGCCGACTGGCACTCTCACGGCTATATGCGCGACGCGGTGAAGCTGTTGGAGGAATGGTGCAGGCGCAGCCCCGCCAAAGGCCTGGCTCTGGAAGTAGTGGAGTTGCCGGGCCGAACGCCGGTACTGTTCGGCGAGATTGCAGGCAGCGCCGCCGACGCACCCACAGTGTTGCTATACGGCCACTACGACAAACAACCCGAATTCACCGGCTGGCACGATGGGCTCGGTCCCTGGACGCCGGTGATCCGCGACGGCCGATTGTTCGGCCGCGGCGGTGCCGACGACGGCTACGCAACGTTCGCAAGCCTCTCCGCCATTGCGGCGGTTCAAGCCGAGCGAACACCGCTGCCGCGCTGTGTGCTGCTGATAGAAGGGTGCGAAGAAAGCGGCAGCTTCGACCTGCCCGCTTATCTCGAACATCTCGGCCCACGCATCGGCAAACCCGATCTGGTCGTATGTCTCGACGCGGAGTGCGGCGACTACGAACACCTGTGGCTCTCCTCATCCTTGCGCGGCCTGCTGCTCGGCACGCTCGAGGTGTCGGTGCTCACCGAAGGCGTGCACTCGGGCGCCGCGAGCGGCATCGTGCCGTCGAGTTTCCGCATCCTGCGCACGCTGCTCGATCGAATTGAAGACGCATCGTCCGGTCGCATGATCGACGCACTGCACGTACCGATCGACGCGCAAACGCGCGCCAATGCGCGTGCCCTGGTCGAGTCGCTCGGCGACGTGATTACCGAGCGCTATCCGTGGCTACCCGGCGTGTCGCCGATGGCGCAGGACAGGGTGGAACTGGTGCTGAACAACACCTGGCGCCCTACCCTCAGCGTCACCGGTCTTTCGGGCGCACCGCCGGTAACGTCGGCGGGAAACACGTTGCGGCCGTCGACCTCGGCCAAACTCTCCATCCGTTTGCCGCCCACGCTCGACGCGAAATACGCGTCGCAAACCGTGAAGTCGCTGCTCGAAGCAAATCCGCCCTATGGCGCGCGTGTGACGTTCGATTCGGACGGCGGCCAACCCGGCTGGGCCGCTCCCAAGGTGAACCCCATGCTGACGAAGGCGTTCGCAGAGTCCGCGCAGAGCTACTTCGGCAAGCCCGTGCAATACATGGGCATGGGCGGCACCATCCCCTTCTTGAAAATGTTGGGCGATCGCTTTCCCGACGCGCAGTTCATGGTCACCGGTGTACTGGGGCCGCACTCGAACGCGCACGGACCGAACGAATTTCTCGATAGCTACCGGCAAGCGCGTAACCGCGTGCGTGGCACACGTCCTGGCGGAGTACGCAGGCGGGAACTGAGAATCTGCTGAAACGCCGCTTGCGCGGCTAGGCAGCCAGCAGGCGGCTGTCGGCGCCGAATTGCGCCTTCAGGAAATCCATCTGATCGCCGAGAATGCGGCCGCTGTTGATCAGCGCGAGATACTCCGCGAAGTTCGGCACATACGGCAGCGCCAGCAACTCCATGTGTCGTTCGTGCAGCAGCCGGTCGCCTTTGCGATGGTTGCAACGCCGGCATGCGGCAACGACATTTTCCCAATCATCGCTGCCGCCGCGCGAACGCGGCACTACGTGATCGCGCGTCAGCTCCCGGTCGAGGTGTTCGTCGCCGCAGTAGAGGCAGATGTTGCGGTCGCGGCGAAACAGCGCCTGGTTGGTGAGCGGCGGTACGTGTCGCACCGGAGCCACCACTCTGCCCTCGCATGCGATGATGCTGTGAATGTCCATGTGCGATTGCGTGCCATCGAAGCGCGACTCGCCGCCGCGGATCGAGAGCACCGCGTCGCCAAGCGTCCACACCACCAGTTCACGCGCGTATAGACATACCGCGTCCTGCCAGCTCAACCACTCGACCGGTTGACCGGCCACGTTGAGCCGCAAGATACGCGGCGCTCGTTCGAAGTCTGCCAATGTCGCGAGCACGAACTACCTCTGCGTTTGACGTTTAGTGGTGGTCCACCACCACGAACAAATCGGGCGGCTAATCATGAACAAACTGTGGAGGCGACGCAAACACGCCGTATGACAATGCAATGACACGCGACGCCGTCGAAACGTCAGACGGCAGAAGGACAAAGGCGGATCGCCAACGAGCGGCCGGAGCCGCCCGTCGGCGATATTCGATCAGCCGGCCGCGGCAGACTCGACGTCGTTCTGCAACGCAGGCAGAACTTTCGCGGCAAACAAACGCAGGTTCCGTTCAGCTTCGTCGTAGGGCATGCCGGCGTAGCTGAATACCGACGTGAACGCATTCGACTGCGTCTTTTCGCAGGTCTGCCGAATACGATCGATGCACATCTGCGGCGTGCCCCACACCTGCAGATCGAGATACATCTCGGTCATCTGGTTTGCACTGGCGCGCTGTGCTTCCGACATCTGGGCGTAGAACTCGTAGCCCTTCGTCTTGGCGAAGTGCATGGTCGGGATTGGCCCCGTCTGTCTCGTCCACATCCTGCAGTCGGCCACGGCGTGAAGCGGGATTCGTCCGGCGCGGCGGCTGCGGTACGCT
>CAZLDA010000446.1:0-3844 GCA_964557875.1 uncultured Pseudomonadales bacterium
GATCGCCTTTGGACTGCTGATCTTCTTTCACGCGGCGATGCCTTTCATTCCGAACGGCATCCCGATGATTCAGAACGACCCATCAAGTCCTCCTTTGCAGCTCTTCGTCGGCTTCCTTCACGAGTTCCGCCTTTCGCTGCTGTTCCTCATCTCCGGCGTCGGAGTCTGTTTCGCGTTACGGCACCGCGGCCGCTCGGACTTCTTCCGGGATCGGGCGGAGCGGCAGCTCGTGCCGTTCCTGTTCGGCGTGCTGGTCGTGGTGCCGCCGATGGTTTTTCTGGAGAAGCGCTTCAACGGCGCGTTCACCGGCTCGCTCGCCGAGTTCTACCCTCGTTTCTTCAGCAGCGGCGTGTATCCAAGAGGCAATCTCAGTTGGCACCACTACTGGTTCATCGCGTATCTCTATCTGTTCTGCGCAATCGGCTGGCCGGTGTTCGCGTGGCTGAACGGCGCAACGGGCCGAGCCCGCGTGGCGGAGCTGAGCGAAAAGATGAGCCGGGGATTCGGCCTCTACCTCGCGATCGTGCCGCTGGCCGGTGTCGAGATCGCGCTGCGCGCCTGGTTTCCGGGCTTTCGCGACTTGATTCATGACTGGGCCAGCTTCAGCAACTGGTTCCTCGTGTTCATTGCAGGCTTTCTCTTCGCGTCGAGCGGGGCGATTCTCGATCGTGCGTGCGCGATGCGGGGCGTGTCACTACTGCTCGGCTGTCTCACCACGGCGTCGCTGTTCGCCCAGTTCTGGTCATGGTCGATCAGCAGTTTCACGCCAGCGCAGAACGGGGACGTCGGTGTCCTGGAATACCTGTGGTTCTGCATCGTGCGCAGCGCCAACGCCTGGTTCTGGCTGCTCGCATGCCTGGGCTATGCGGGTCGATACCTGCAGCGGGAGAGTCGGGTGCTCACGTACCTGAACGACGCGGTCTATCCATTCTTTTGCCTGCACCTCACCGTGATCGTGGCGATCTCCTATTTCGTCGTGCCGCTGGATTGGTCGATTGCGTCGAAGTACCTGACCATTGTCGTCACTACGACGATGGTCGTGCTCGCCATCTATGAAGGCGTGATTCGGCGAACTAGCTGGTTACGTCCGTTGGTAGGTCTCAAACCGCCGGTTCCTGCAAAACATGCGCCCCTTAGTGGGCACGTTGTCCCGTTGATAACCAATGACGAGTGACGACTCCAGACCGGGCAGCCTCGGTTACTGTCCATGCACTGACGCGGGATCTCGTCGACTCGCTCGGCGATGTCTACGTGCAGTATCGAACGGAGGTTCGCATGATCGTGCCGCTACCGAAGCGTCGCCGCTGATCCAGGCATCTGCGGTTCGAGTCAGTTCGAGCGACTACGGTACATCCACGCTGTAGGAAGCGGCGCCCGTATTACCCGTCGTCGCATTGTGTGCCCACACGGTGATGTCGTAACGCCCGGTTCGTGTCACCGTCAGATCTCCCGCGAAACGATTGGTTTCGCCGGAGAACTGCAAGGCAACCTCGGTGGCCGGTTCGCCGCCCAACGCGACCCGGGCGCGCACCTCGTAGTCGTCCGAATCCCACAACCCGTCCTTGGTGATCGGGCATCCGCAGATCAGTGTGACATCAGCCACCAGAGGCAACCGCCCGTCGGTCGCGAGCTGCGGTTTCGGCGTGACGATGAGACCTGGCAGGTTGAGCACGATCCCATCACCGTCGATGTGCTTGCCGGGCACGACCCAGGTGGTACCCGAAAGCGCCTGCACCGCATCCGGCTGACCCAGCGGACCCGTCACCCGGATGCGGATACGGGTTGGCCGGTCGAGCTTCAGTGTGGCGGTGTAGCCCGCGGTGTCGGTATCTGCAAGAGGCACATTGCGCAGCGCCGGTGTCTGCATCAGGCGTTTCGTGTCGCCAGTGCCGCCGGTGATCCGACCAGACGCAAGCACTCCGCCCGTGTCGGCATTTTCGATGACGACGTTCATTTCACCGACATTGGAGCCCACGAACTTGGCGTCGTGTGCCCGCACTCGCACCGTCACGTTGGTGTTCAAAGCGTCAGCAAACGCGCCGTGGGTCGCCAGCAAGAGTCCGAAGAGCACCATAACGCTAAGCGCAGAACGTGATTGCATGATCAGAGTTCCGGGCGAGTACCGATGATCGAAACACGCTCGCCGTAGCGACTCTCGGGGTAGTAATCCCAGACCGCGTGGTGTTGAGTGCAGCGATTGTCCCAGAACGTCAGCGTGCCGGGTTCCCACTTCACCCGACAGGTGAGCGAAGGGGTGGTCGCGATGTGGTCGAACAGCATGTCGAGCAACGCGCGACTCTCGAACGGTTTCAGCCCTTTGATGTGGGTCGTGAAACCGGAGTTCACGAACAGCACCTTCCTGCCTGTTTCGGGATGCCGCGTGACCACCGGGTGTTCGTTCTTGGGGAACGTCTGGCCGGACGGCGGCTGGTAGCCGTAGTTGCTGAGATACGGACGGGCACCGTCGTGCACCGCGGTCAGCGTTTCGAGATACGTTTGCATAGACTCCGACAAGGAGTCGTAGGCGCGATACATGTCCGCAAACAAAGTGTCGCCGCCGCCGTCGGGCGGGACCTGCGTGACATACAACATCGAGCCCATCGGCGGCTCGGCGTCGCAGGAGACATCGGTGTGCCAACCGTTGCCTGCGGTGTACTTCGAGTTGGCGGTCGTCTTGACGATCAGGATCGCCGGATCGTCGCCGCCCTCATAGCCGGCTGCCGCTTTCAGCGGATGGACGTGCAGTCTGCCGAAGTGCGCGCCGAACGCCTTGTGCTGAGCGCGGTCGATCGTCTGATTCCGGAACACGAGAACCGACCAGTCGAGAAAGGCGCGATGGACGTCGCCGATCTGCGCGTCCGTCAGCTGCTGCGAAAGATCGATGCCCTCGATTTCCGCGCCGATGTGCGGCGTGAGAGGTCGTATTCCGATGTTGGCGCCTCGCATGAGCTTCTCTCCGGTCGGCAGCGATGGGTCACGATCTTATGTAGCGGGAGCTTGGTCGTCCAACCACGACTGTGAAGATCGGGCACTCGCTCAGGCTTGAAAGGCAGAACGGATCAGCCGCGCGAATTGCATTGCTGCCCCGGCCAGGTTCATCGTCAGTGCTGCGAGCAGCGGCGTGAATTGATGCCAGAGCAGCGCGTTGGCGATCTGGATCACGATCAATGCCGAGAACGAGGCCGCCACCAGGTGGTTCGCCATACGGTCGACGTCGCCGTGGCTGGCAAGGTTCTCGCGAATGCGCCGCCGAGATGCATAGAGCGACAAGACCATGTGTGCCGACCAGGCGACGCTGGTCGACGACCAGCCGATCGCAGCGCCCCAGGGCAGATTCGAGACGATCAATGCCAGCAGCGCGAAACCGCCGCCTGTAAGGCTCGCTTCCAACAGGAATCCCAGGCGGAGACGATCGCCGGGATGCCAGTTGCCTTCCCTGCGGCTGCCGAACACGACGACCACGCCCGTGAATCCGGCCAGAGAGGTCGCGATTCCCGCGATCCCTATCAGCACCTCCGACTCGTTCATGTCCGGCTCCGCGCTTCTGCCGCCGGCGCGGCGACCGCGCCGTACTCGTGCCTCGTAACGTCGGGTCGAACGCCAACGTTACCGCTGACGACCAGGAACCCCCCCCAGAGAGTCCGTTGGGAGACGATTCGCTCCATGGTTCGGGCGCAGGCCGTTCCGGAGGGGAGAAATATCGCGGAACTGTATTCGATCTGTTCAATCGGCAGCTGCTTCAGAACAGCATCGAGTTGCCCGCGCGTGTGCCAATGCGCGCCTTGGTAGGCGCCCACTCCGCCATGCCGAGCTTTGTTGAACCACAGCAGGCTGTTTCGGTTGA
>CAZLDA010000447.1:0-3827 GCA_964557875.1 uncultured Pseudomonadales bacterium
GATGACGAATACGGCGCCATGCCATGTCGGTGATGTGCAGCAGGCCGTCGACGCCGCCGAGATCGACGAACGCGCCGTAGTCGGTGAGGTTCTTGACCACACCTTTGACTTCCTGGCCTTCCTGCAACGACGACAACAACGCTTCGCGTTCTACGCTGTTCTCTTGCTCCAGCACCGCACGACGCGACACCACGACATTGTTGCGTCGTTGGTCGAGCTTGATGACTTTGAACTCGAGCGGCTTGCCTTCGAGGTGTGCGGTTTCGCGCAACGGGCGGATGTCGACCAGCGAACCCGGCAGGAATGCGCGGATGTCGGTGATGTCTACGGTGAAGCCGCCTTTGACTTTGCCATTGATGATGCCGGTGACGACCGCGTTTTTCTCGAACGCCTCTTCGAGCATCATCCACGACTCGGCGCGGCGTGCTTTTTCTCGCGAAAGACGCGTTTCGCCGAAGCCGTCGTCGACGACTTCCATCGCGACTTTGACCTGATCGCCGATCTTGAGCTTGAAGTCGCCCTTGTCGTCGACGAATTGGATGCGGGGTATGACCCCTTCTGATTTCAGTCCGGCGTGTACAACGACCCAGTCGCTGTCGATATCGACCACCGTGCCGGTCACGATGGAGCCTGGCGCCATCTCGATGGTGTTCAGGCTTTCTTCAAATAGATCCGCAAAACTTTCGCTCATGCCAAATGATCATCGGTTGTTTGAAACTAACGACCGGGAAATCCCCGCCGCACCTGTCTTCCTCGAAAGCGTTCTTCGAACGCGCTCTTCTCAACCTAAGACGACGTCTTCGAATCCGGCGTGAGACCGCGATTTGTCGCAAGTTGCCACGCCTTTTCGACAACGGCATCGATGGAAAGCGAAGAACTGTCGATCACCACCGCATCGTCTGCCGGCCTGAGCGGTGACACCGCCCGTGATCGATCGCGCTCGTCGCGTTCCCGGATGCTTTCGAGAAGGGCGCGGAGACTAACACCCAAGTCCTTATCTTTCAACTGCTTATAGCGTCGCTCGGCGCGCTGCTCGGCACTCGCGTCGAGGAAGATTTTGAGTGGCGCATCGGGGAACACGACCGTGCCCATGTCGCGCCCGTCGGCGACGAGTCCCGGGGATTTCCGGAACGCATGCTGGGTCTGCAGCAGCGCCGCTCGGACGCTCGGCAGTGCCGCCACTCGCGACGCGGCAACGCTGACCGATTCGTCGCGGATCGCCTTGCTGACGTCGGAAGAACCGACCCACACGATCACCTCGTCGTCGAAGACGACGTCGAATCGCGCCCTGAGTTGCGCCGCGAGTCGTACAAGCGCATCTGCGTCGTCGAGTGCGACGGATGTGTCGAGCGCGGTCCAGGCGACCGCACGGTAGAGCGCGCCGCTGTCGAGCAGATGCCATCCCAACCGGCGCGCAAGCCTGACTGCGAGCGTCCCTTTTCCGGAACCGCTGGGTCCATCGACCGCGATCACTGCCGCTTCAATCATCCTGCTGCTCACTTGCCTCGATCATGCGCAGCCGCGTCGCCTGCGCGTGTGCGAGCAGCGCTTCCAGTTCGTCGAAGCGTTCGCTGCGAAGCAGTTCGACGAAACGATTCAGCGAATCCGCCAAGCCGTCGTATTGCGCCAGCACCGCAGCGCGGTTCTCGGACAGGATTCGACGCCACATCACCGCATCCGACGCGGCGATACGCGTGAAGTCATGTAGTCCGGGGCCGGCGAAGTCGGCGGGAGCGGCGCCGTGCGGCTTGCCGACCCAATTCATGAACGCGTACGCGACCAGGTGTGGAAGGTGGCTCGTCAACGCGACCATTTCATCGTGAATCGGCGCACTGGACTCGACCACTCGCGCGCCCGCCGCGTTCCACCATTCGCGCACCCGTGCAAGTGCCTGCGGATCTGTTTCCAGTTGCGGCGTGAGGATGACCGGACGGTCGCGGAACAACTCGGCGTTCGCTGCTACCGATCCGCGCTTTTCCGAGCCGGCCATCGGGTGGCTCGGCACGAAACCCGGCGGTATGGCGCCACTTTTGCGCAGCTCTTCGAGCACGCTGCCTTTTACGCTGCCGACGTCGATCACGGTTGCCGTCCGGTTCGATTCGCAGACGCGCCGTACCGTCGCCGCAACCGTGGCAATCGGTACGGCAACGAGCACCGCGTCTGCTGCAGCAATCGCCGTATCCAGACCCGGCGCTATCGCGTCGATGTGGCCGAGCCGCAACGCTGACGCTGCTGCGGCCGCGTCCGAGTCGTATCCATCGATGTGTGCGAAACACCCGGCCTTGCGCATTGCCAGCGCAAACGATCCGCCGATGAGGCCGGTTCCGATGACGAGGAGACGCGGCATGAGGGGATCAGACGACTCGCGCCAGCGCATCCAGAAAACGCGCGTTCTCTTCGTGCAGACCGACCGTGATACGCAAGTGATTCGGCATGCCGTAGCCGGCGACGGGCCTAACGATCACGCCAAGGCGCAACAGCTGCTCGTACACCGGCGCCGCCGGGCGCTTGAGGTCGATGCACAGAAAATTACCGCCGGAACGGATGTACTCGACGCCGAGCTGGTCGAGTCCCCGGTGCAGCTGTTGCATGCCTTCGTCGTTGATTTGCTTACTGGTGCGCACGAACTCCTGATCGCCCAACGCCGCTTCGGCACATTCGAGGGCCAACGCCGAAACGTTGAACGGCTGGCGGACGCGGTTGATCAGATCGGCGATGTCGCGATGCGACACGCAGTAACCGACGCGCATCGCGGCCAGCCCGTAAACCTTCGAGAACGTGCGCGTTACGACGAGGTTCGGATAACGATCGAGCATTTCGACACCGCTCGGGTAATCCTCGCGCCCCACGTACTCGAAATAGGCTTCGTCCAGCACCGTGATCACGTGATCCGGAATGCGGTCGAGGAACGTCGTTAGCTGGTGCTTGTTCACCCATGTGCCCGTGGGATTGTTCGGGTTCGCAACGAACACGATTCGGGTGTTGGCGGTGACCGCCCGCGCCATTGCATCGAGATCGTGCGTCCAGTCCTTTGCGGGTACCGTTACGAGCTTGCCGCCATGCGCGATCACCGCCAGCGGATAAACGACGAATGCGTGCGCAGAGACGATGCCTTCGTTTCCCGGCGACAGCGCGACTCGTGCGACGAGTTCAAGCAGGTCGTTAGAACCGTTGCCGAGCGATATCCGGTCTGCATCGACACCCAGATGACGCGCGAGCGCGTGCTTCAGGCGATAGCCACTACCGTCGGGATAACGCGACAGCGCCGTCGACGCGCGAGCAATCGCGGCGTGCACGGCCAGACCCGGACCACGCGGGTTCTCGTTGCTGGCGAGCTTGATGACGTCGGTGATGCCGAGCTCGCGCTGCAATTCTTCGATCGGCTTCCCCGCCTGATACGGCTGCAACGTCAGCACGTCGCGATTTGCCCAACGCTCTACGAACTGAGTCATACGACATCCTGCGGATACGAGCCGAGCGATTTCACCTCGATCGCCACTGCGCGCACGTCGCGCAACACAGCTTCGATTTCAGGCGCCGTTTCGTGCCCGTCGAAGTCGATGAAGAAAACGTACGTCCAACTGCCTGTTTGCGACGGTCGGGTTTCGATACGCGTAAGGCTGATGCCGTGTCGATGAAACGGCTCGAGCACGCGATACAACGCGCCGGGTTCGTTACGCGTCGACACCAGAATCGACGACTTGTCTCGGCCGCTCGGGCCGACCTTCTGCCGGCCGATGACCAGGAAGCGCGTCTTGTTGTCCGGGCGATCTTCGATGTTCGCGGCCAGCACGGTCAGCCCGTAGCGCTGGCCGGCCTCGACGCTG
>CAZLDA010000448.1:0-3825 GCA_964557875.1 uncultured Pseudomonadales bacterium
GCAGGGTGCGGCGCATTTGCCCAATATGGATCACCCGGAAGCGTTTCGGCGAAACATCGACGAGTTCTTGAGGATTTAGCCGATGAACGAGCTTGCGCAGGCGCGTGTGAAGACAGTTCGTGACCGCATGTCGCTCGCGTTGCAGATCGCAGCATGAAGGTTCATCTCGTCGACGGCACGTACGAGCTGTATCGCGCGTTCTACGGCACGCCGCCCAAACGAGCGAGCGATGGCGCGGAAGTGGGTGCGGTGCGCGGCCTGTTGCGTTCGATGCTGGTGCTGCTTGGTGAAAGCGACGTTACGCACGTGGCGATCGCGTTCGACCACGTCATCGAATCGTTCCGCAACGACCTCTATCCCGGCTACAAAACCGGCGAAGGCATCGATGCGGATCTCTATTCGCAGTTCGGCCCGGCCGAGGACGCGATGCGTGCGCTTGGCATCGTGACGTGGCCGATGATCGAGTTCGAGGCGGACGATGCGATAGCCACGGCCGCGCTGAAGTTCTCCAAATTGCCCGCGGTCGAGCAGGTGGTCATCTGTTCGCCCGATAAAGACCTTACGCAATGCGTCAGCGGCGATCGAATCGTATGTCGCGACCGAATGCGCGGCAGCACGTTGACCGACGTCGGCGTGGTCGAAAAGTTCGGCGTGCCGCCGGAATCGATTCCCGATTGGCTCGCATTGGTCGGCGACAGCGCGGACGGCTTTCCCGGCATTGCGCGTTGGGGCGCAAAGTCCGCCGCCGCAGTGCTCGCGGTGTACAAGAAACTCGAAGCAATTCCGGACGATCCAAATTCCTGGACCGCCAAGGTGCGCGGCGCGGCGGTGTTGGCAGACAACCTGCGCGCGGAGCGCGCCAACGCAGAGTTGTTCAGAACGCTCGCGACTTTGCGCTTCGATGCGCCACTCACCGAATCGCTCGACGATCTGCGCTGGAAGGGTCCGGATGTTGCCGCGCTGACGAAGCTCGCGGAACGAATCGGCGACTCGCAGCTGGTCGAACAGGCGCGCAGGCTCGCAGGCTAGCCTGCCGTCAGCGTGCGCCGGCCGATCTGGCTGATGATCGGCCCGAGCTGTTCCGGATCGTTGGTGGTGATCTGCGCGACTCCGGCATCGATCAGGCGTCGCAATGCAGCGTGCAGATCCGGGAATTCCGGATCGACCGTCCACGCGTCCACGCGCGCGCCGGCAACGCTTACTTCGCGCACCAGATTCACGCCGCGTTCGAGTGCCGCAAGAATCAGCCTGGCTTCTAGGTAGTAGATCGATGCGCCCGGCGCCGTGGCGAGCGTGCGCGCGGCGATGGCGCGATATGCATCGGCAGCGAGATCGAACGAGCGCGGATAGAACAACAGCGGATCGAAACCGGCGTGCAGTCCGGGTGAAACGGCCACCAGTCGTGCAACGGCGTCCCAGTCGTATGCGCTTGCGATGAACGCATCTGCTCCATCGCCCAGTGCGCGGGCGAACGTTTCGCACACGGCGGCGTTCAGCGTTTGTGCGCGTGCCTTCACATCGAGTTGCACGAGCGCCATTGCGGCAACGCCCACGGATGCCACCGTGGCGCACACCTCATCGAGGAACAGCGGTCGCGTTGTGAGCACCGCGCCAGTAGGACTTCGTTGGCGCAGTTGTTCGATCTCGGCGCGCGTCGCGTCGGCAACGCGGCCGTGCCCGGTCGTCTCACGGTCGAGCGTCGAATCGTGCAGGCACAGCGCATGACCGTCTGCCGTGAACGTCAGATCGACTTCACAGGCGGCGCCCGCTTGCAGCGCTGCAACGAGATTCTCGCGCTGGAACGGCGGGTCCGACTTGCGCCGACGCAGCATGTGCCACTTCAACCGCGGCGCTGGGTTGCGAGCATTCATGCCGGAAAGCTAACAGCTCATCGCTTACGATGCATGACATGAGTGCCACGCGCCGCAACGTCCGACTGCTCGGCTGGTTCAACTTCTGCAACGACTTTCGCATCTACGGACCGGTGATGGTCGTGTACTTCGCGCAAGTCACGGGTTCGTATGCGGAGGCGGTTCTGATTCTCGCAATCGCGAAGATCGCATCGTCGCTGTTCGAATTGCCGACGGGCGTATTTTCGGACTATGTCGGGCGCCGCAAAACGCTGTTGTGCGGACAGATGGCGAACATGCTGTGTATCGCCGCATATGGCGCGGGTTCCTCGTTCACCCTGCTCGCGATCGGCGCGGTGCTCGAGGGATTGTCGTTTGCCTTGTTCAGCGGCAATCAGGATGCGTTTCTCTACGACACGTTGAAGGACGAGGAAGCGCAGCAGGAATTTGCCGAGTTTCAGGGGCGGCTGAGTTCGATGTTCCAGGCGGCGCTCGCGGTCTCGGCGCTGGTGTCCGCGATATTGCTGCTGTGGCTGCCGTTGCGGTCGTTGTTCTGGCTGTCGCTGATCCCGCAAGCGGTGGGTCTCGTCATCGGCTTTCTCACTACCGAACCGTCGCGCCAGGGTCGGGTGGTGGAAACGAATCTGCTCGCGCACCTGCGCGATGCGTGGGTGCCGTTTCGCAGCGACGCAAAGCTGCGTGACGTGAGTATGGCTGCGATGCTCGGCTTCGCGCTCGGCGAATCGAAGCACATGTTCTATCCCGCGTACTTCGCCACGCTGTGGTCAGCTTCGGGGTTGGGCATTGCGAGCATGTTGACGCACGCATTCGGAATGGTCGGGTTTCGTGTGGCGGGTAGCGTGATCCGCCGCTGGCGTGAAGTGCCGGTGTTGTTGTGGACCAGCATCACGAGCATCGCGCTCGGCGTTGGCGCCACTTCCGTGCCTACCGTCGCGAGCCCGGCGATTTCGTCGTTGTCGTCGTTTGCGTTCGGCCCGGGCGTGGTGGCGGGCGGCACGCTGATGCAGCGTTCGTTCACCGATCGACAACGCGCCACGATGGGATCTTTGATTTCTCTCGGCGGCAACGTGCTGTATGCGGTGGTGGTATTTGCGCTCGGCTGGTTCGCCGATCGCGTAGGCCCGCAGCACGCGTTGTTGTCTGCGGAACTCGTGACGATCTCCGTGGTGATGCTGTACTGGCGTCTCTACGGACGCGACGCGCGCGCGTAAACGCCTGGTGGTTGATACGCTTGCGCCCCGCGCAGGGGAAACCGAACCGCGTGACGAGCGGTCTAACCCTGGTCTTCAGGAAGGCCCTTTTCAGGAGAGCCGACATGATCTTTGGACGAGCGATGTTGCTTGTGTGCTTTGCGCTGCTGGTCGGTTGCGCGCCCGCAGGTGCCGTGGACGGCCCCACCACGGGCTTACCGAAACCGTTGGCCGACGTGGCGCCCGGCGCACCCGGCGAACTGCAGACGGCGGTGTTCGCGGGCGGCTGCTTCTGGGGCGTACAGGCGGTGTTCCAGCATGTCAAAGGAGTGCGTTCCGCCATCTCCGGGTATGCCGGCGGAACGAAGAAAGATCCGACCTATGAGGCGGTGAGTTCGGGCGGCACGGGCCATGCCGAATCGGTGGAAGTGCGGTTCGATCCGGCACAGGTCTCGTACGGCACGCTGCTGACGGTGTTCTTCTCGGTGGTACACGACCCCACTCAGTTGAATCGTCAGGGGCCCGACCGCGGCACACAGTATCGCTCCGCCATTTTCACGACGAGCGCCGATCAGAAGCGCGTGGCGGAGGCGTACATTGCGCAGCTAGACGCGGCGAAGGCGTTCAAGACACCGATCGTCACAAAGGTGTCCAAGCTCGATGCGTTCTATCCGGCCGAAGCTCATCACCAGGACTATGCCACCGTGCACCCGAACAATCCGTACATCGTCATCAACGAGGCGCCGAAAGTGGTGAACCTTCAA
>CAZLDA010000449.1:0-3813 GCA_964557875.1 uncultured Pseudomonadales bacterium
CGGTTTCAGAACCCCCAGTTGAACCGCCAGCCGTTCCCGAAGTGTGGGATCGATGCGATCGCGCGCGGGCATGCCGTCCGCCAACCACAGATATTGGAAGTTGAAGTACAGCGAGAACAGGTTGTACACGAGCGTCTTCGTGTCGACCGCCGGAGTGATCTCGCCCCGCGTCTTGGCCGCGTCGACGAGCTCCGTTAGCAGCCGATGCGTGCGCTCCATCGCCGCGACGATCTCCGGCTCGTGGTTCGCGTACGGCAGTTCGCGCATGAACACCGCCGTAAGCTCCGGCGCATCGGCCGCACCGTCGAGCATTGCGTTGAAGAACCGGTCGAGCTGGTTGAGCAGCGGACGCCGCCCCGCGCTGGCTTCGGCGTCGTCCAGCCACTTGTGCATATCGCGCTCGAACACCAGCACGAGCAGCCGGTCTTTCGAGCCGACGTGCGCGAACACCGAACCTTTCGCCACGTTCGCCGCTTCGGCGATCTCCGCGGTCGTCACGGCGTCGAACCCTTTGCGTCCGAACAACCGGCGCGCTTCCGTCAGAATCCGATCGCGGTTCTCGAGCTTGCGTCGCTGCGCGCGCGGACGCAGCACCACCGGTTTTGCATCGGTAGGCCGCGCGCTCAAGCAGCACCTCGCATCGTCACACTCATTTGTCGAGGCTCATTCCCGGGCCCATGTCGCGGCTGAACACGTGACCGTACGTGTCGCGCGTGTAGTACTCCGATTGATGCGTGGCCGGGCGCCCGCCCCAGCCGATCTCGATCAGGAAACCGGATGGCGACGCAACGTAGAACGAGAACATCTGGTCGTTCGCGTGCTTGCCCAGGCTGATCATCACCGGATATTTGCTCGCCTGGACGAGATCGTGCGTCATGAACACGTCGTCGAGATTCTCTACTTCGAGCATCAGGTGATTGATGCTCTTCTTGCTCGGCGGGCCGAATGCAACCGTGTGGTCGCGCTCGTTGCAGTGCATGAACAGCACCTCGGCAATCTCGCCGTTCGGCCCCGCCGGTACCTGATACTCCACGCCGCCGCGCATGCCGAGCAGCTTGTAGAACTCATACGCTTTATCGAGGCCGGCGTTGCGCAGGATCACGTGTCCGACGCCCCCGTGATCGCCCGTCAGGAAGCGGCCGTGCATGCGTCGACCCGGCAGGAACGGCTTGTACGTGTCGATGCGCGGGCCGTGGAAGATCTCGATGGGATTCCCCGCGGGATCGGAGAGCTTCATGACCTCGAGCACGCGGCGCGACCTGGCAAGGTCTTTGCCGCCTACCTCGAACGCAATGCCCGCGCCCTTCAGCACGTTCTGCATCGCGCTGAATTCCTCGACACCGGCGACGCGCAGCCCCGCTGCGACCAGGTCATCCGCGGGATTCTTCTCGACGATGATCCGGTGATGCCAATAATCGGTACGCAGATAGAGCCGGTCCGGCTCACCGGGCTCCTCGAACACCTCGAGCCCAAGCAGATTCGCGGCAAAGTCGCGCCACTCTGCGAGGTCCGACACGCCGAAGCACACGTAACCGAGTTCCGTTACTGCAACCATCGTTCACCTCCCACATAATTGACCCGAGTCAAGTTCAGAGCTTACGCTGCCCCACGACGAACGAGAAGGACCCGCACATGTCGGATGCCCGCCCCGGCAGTTTCACACTCTTCAACGGCCAACCGCAGTACCAGAACTTCTGCCGTATGCACGAACTCGCCGCGACCAAACCGATGCGCCCGGGGTCCCGCAGCTTCCAATTCCCGGAAGGAGCAAAGATCTCGCTTCCGGCGACGTATCGCGCCGACAACGGCGAGGCCCGCGACATGCGTGCGTTACTCGACGCCACTCATACATCTGCGTTGCTGGTGCTGCAAAACGGCGTCGTGCGCTTCGAGGAGTATTGGCTCACCGGCGGACGCAGCGTGCAGTGGATGTCGATGTCGGTGGCAAAGAGCCATGTGTCGGCGCTGATCGGCATCGCGCTCGCGGAAGGAAAGATCCGCAGCCTTTCGGATCCGATCACCGCGTACACGCCGAAGCTCGCCAACACCGCGTACGACGGCGTGCGCATCAAAGACGTGTTGCAGATGTCGTCGGGCGCCCGCTGGAACGAGGACTACTCCGACCAGAACTCGGAGGTCTTCCGCATCGGCGCCGCATTGGCGCCAGGCGGTTCCTACGACGCATTCATGTCCACCACGGTGCGCCAGAACACGCCCGGCTCAGTGTGCGTGTACGACTCCGCAGACACGCAGGCGCTGGCGATGCTGATCGCGGGTGCAACCGGACAATCGCTGACTCAGTACATGCAGGAGAATCTCTATGGCCCCCTCGGCATGGAATCGCCGGGCGCGTGGATTTGCGACAGCTTCGGTGTGGAGATGGCGTTCGCCGGATTGCTGATGACGGCGCGGGATTTCGCGAAGCTGGGCGAGCTGTACCGGAACGGCGGCGTTTGGGAGGGCCGACAGATCGTGCCGGCCGACTACGTGGCTGCGTCGGTGAAATGGGATTCGCCGCATCTGGCGCCCGGCAAACCGCAGGTGGGCGATCACACGTTGCCGATGGGATACGGCTATCAATGGTGGTTGCCCGCAGGAAACGACGGCGACTTCAGCGCAATCGGCGTTTACAACCAATATGTATACGTGAATCCGAAGCGCGGTCTCGTCATCGTGAAGTTGTCCGCCAATCCGCGATACGGCACGTCGAAAGACGAGCGCGACAACAAAGATGCCGAGAACATCCAGGCGTTGCAGGCGATCAGCAGGCAGTTCGACTGAGTAGAGGAACCGTCATGTCCGTTGTCGACTTACATCACTCGATCGAACTGGCAGCCGAACGCGGCGACATCTATCCGGCAATCTACGACGCGTACTTCGAACGCTGCGCCGGTTCGCGCGAGTTGATGCAGCTCACGGACGTTCACATGCGCGGACGCATGCTCGACAGTCTGTTCGAGCTGCTGCTCGCCGACGACGTTGCCCAACAGCTTTCGTATCTGCGTTTCGAGACGAAGAACCACACGAGCTGGGGCGTGCAGCTGAACATGTACGAGAACCTGCTGAGCGCGGTGCGCGACACGGTGCGAGAGTCATGCGGTGCGCAATGGACACCAGCGATGGCATCGCAGTGGGAAGCGCACATTGCCACACTGGTCGCGGAGATCCGGACGACGCTCGCGACGGCCTGATCCCACGCCGCGGGTTGTGCGAAGATGCGCGCTTTGTTTCGGGGGTCAGCGTGACACGTCGTTTGTTGTTCATCCGAGCCAGCATCTTCGGCGCCGGTGGTCAGTCCTCTCAACTCGCCGACATATTCATTCAGCGGTTCGTCAAAACGCATCCGGGCGCGAAGGTAGACGTTCGCGACGTGCAGAACCCGCCGCTGCCGCACCTCGACGCCGCGACGTTCGTCGCGTTCAGCAAACCGGCTGACGCGCGCACACCAGAAGAGGTGGACCAACTGCGCCTTTCCGACGAGTTGATCGGCGAGCTCGAAGCGGCCACCGATCTGTTGATCGCGATGCCGCTCTACAACTTCGGCGTGCCATCGGCGTTCAAGGCATGGATCGATCACGTGACGCGCGCACAGCGCACATTCCGCGTCGGCGCGCGCGGTGCGGAAGGCATGCTGAACCACCTGAAACACTGCTGGGTGATCGCGGCGCGAGGAGGTCAATATCAGGGCACGCCGCGTGAGAATCAGGTGCCATACCTGACGACCATGCTCGGTTTCCTCGGCATTCCTGCGCCGACGTTCGTATTCGCGGAAGCAATGTTGCGCCCCGACCTGAAGGATGACTCGCTCGCGAA
>CAZLDA010000450.1:0-3807 GCA_964557875.1 uncultured Pseudomonadales bacterium
ACGCGGCCGCGATAGCCGATGATTTTCAGGCTTTGCGCGAGCACGTCGCCGCCGACCGGATCGACCACCAGATTCACTCCACGATTGTCTGTGGCGCGCATCACCGCGGCAGCGAGATCGCCTTTCGTGTAGTTGATGCCTTCGTCCATACCGAAGTCGCGCAGCCGATCGAGCTTCGCATCGGACGACGCCGTCGCGAACACGCGCGCGCCGGCACGCTTCGCGAGTTGAATCGCCGCGAGTCCCACGCCACCCGCGCCGCCTTGAATCAGCACCGATTCGCCTTTCTGCAGGCGACCGAATTCGAACAGGCAATCGTCGGCGGTGCCGAACGGAATCGGTACGCACGCGGCCAGCACGATGTCGGCTTCTTTGGGTACTTTCCATGCGGTCGCCGCGTTGACGGCGCGCTGCGCGGCGTGACTGCCGAACGCGCTCACCGTAACGGCGTGATCACCGACTTTGAACGTGGTGACGTTCGCGCCCACTTCGCGCACTACGCCTGCTGCCTGATATCCGACGACGTGCGGTTTCGTCACCAGCGCGCCGCCCGCGCGATTCAGCACATCGCCGCCTTCGATGCTGACGGCTTTCACGTCGATGACGATGCCGTTTGCGTCGCACACCGGATCGGCGACGTCCTCGTAACGGAACACCTGAGGTGCGCCGTTTTCATAGTAGACTGCGGCCTTCATTTGATATGCCTGAGCGGTTGCGGGTTGGCCACGTTAGCCGACTCCCGCGTCGGCTGGCAACGGAGACGCAAATGCCCCGCAGCGCAACGCAATCGCAGGACGAGCGCCAGGTTCAAGGTCCGAGTTGGGACCTGGCGAGCGAATACACGAGTCCGGACTGTGCGGCACTCGCAGCCGATCTGCACGCACTCACCGAGTTGCTCGATCGCATCGAGGCGTTGAACCCTGCGCTCGTCGCAGCGTTGCACGGCGCATCGGCACTCGATGTCGCATCGGCGCAGTCAGTGGTCGCAACCGCGCAGGAAGTGTTCCGACTCTCCGAAAAGGCGGGGCCGCTCCTCGGCAATCCGCTCACGTATGCGAACTGCCTGTTGTCCGTCGATGCGCAGGACGAAGCAGCGCAAGTGCTGCAAGGGCGACTCCAGAAATTCCAGAAGCGCTACGGCGAACTGCTGGAGCCGTGGTCCGAGATTCTCGATCTCGTATCTGACGACGTCGTAGAGGCGTATCTGGCCGATCCATCCGTCGCCGTGTCGGCGTTCTCCGTTCGTCACGGTCGCGAGCGGCGCCACGAACTGTTGAGTCTGGCCGAAGAGAATCTCGTAAGCGGGCTGGCGCAGGACGGCATCCACGCATGGGGTCGGATGTACAGCCAGTTGTCGTCCACCATGACGTGCAACGTTCAGGTCGGCAACGAACTGAAGACGATGGGAATGGCCGAGGCGGCCGGCCTGCTGCAGAAGTCGGATGTGCGCACCCGCAAGGACGCATGGCACGGCATCAACGACGCATGGCGTACGCACGAAGAATCCTGCGCGGCAGCGGTCAACGCGATTGCCGGTTGGCGGCTGGAGCTGAATCGCAAGCGTTCGAAGGTGCGGCCCGTGCATTTCCTCGACGCGCCCGTACACATGAACCGGATCAGCCGCCGCACCCTTGATGCGCTGTTGGAAGTGACGCTCGAATCGCGCCCGCTAGCGCGCAGGGCAACACTGGCGATGGCCCGCGCAACCGGCCGCGAACAGATCGGCCCCTGGGACATGCGCGCCCCGGCGCCGCCGTTGGGAATCGAAGAGCGTCCGATGCCGTTCGACGATGCGGTCGAATTGATTGCGCAGGCATACGGCAGCGTGAATCCCGAAATGGACGATTTCGTGCGGATGATGCAGCGCAACCGGTGGATAGAAGGCACCGTCAGTTCGCGAAAAAGGCCGGGTGCTTACTGCACCGGCTTCGAAAAATCGCGCACGCCGCGCGTGTACATGACGTATCACGGCACTACGTCCGACATCATCACGCTGGCGCACGAACTCGGGCATGCGTTCCATTCGTGGGTCATGCGCGATCTGCCCGACAGCCAGCGAAGCTACGGCATGTCGTTGGCCGAAACAGCGAGCACGTTCGGCGAGACGGCCGTTCGCGACGCACTGCTGGCGCGCGCGAAGACGCCACACGAGCGCTTCCAGATCATGTGGGAGGAGATGACCGCGATCTCCGCGTTCATGCTGAACATCCCGGCGCGCTTCAGCTTCGAGAAGACGTTCTACGAGAAACGCGACGAGCGGCCGCTACGTGCGGCGGAACTCGAAGCGTTGATGAGCCAGGCCTGGCAGGACTGGTACGGCGAGTCTTGTTCGGAACCCGATCCGATGTTCTGGGCGTCGAAGCTGCACTTCTTCATTTCGGGTCTGTCGTTCTACAACTTCCCGTATCTGTTCGGTTATCTGTTCAGCATGGGCGTGTATCTGCGACGGGCCGGCGGCGGCGACGATTTCTATCCGCGTTACGTTTCCCTGTTGCGCGATACAGGCCGAATGACGGCCGAACAACTCGCGCGACAGCATCTCGATGCTGCGCTGGATGGGCCGACCTTCTGGCGCAGCACGGTCGATCGGCTCGAGCCACGCGTCACGGCGTTCGAAGAGGTCGTTGCCGCAGTCGTGTGATCCGATGGCGTCCGCATGGCGCCAAGTCACTCCCGGTGCCTCTTGCATTCTCCCGCGACACCGTCGCAATGTCGGGGCGAGAGGTTGCGATGATCACTGTTCGAACTGGAAATGCTTCGATGATTGCCGTTGTTGCGCTGGCCTGCGTGATTGGCATTGCGCGGGAGACGCACGCCGCAGGTTCGACGAATGCAGCTCCTGCAGGTATCGGATCGTCGGAATCTGCTCCGATACCATCCTCTGCGACCGCAGTGAGAAGTGTTGACTCTGAACAGCCGCGTGTGAAGTTCGAGGCTTTTCGCGCCGCACTCGACGGTTACGGCATTGCTGTTCAGAACAGGATTCGAAAGCCGGGTGGCGAATCGCATGCGCGTTTTCAGGCGGCATCGCGCCAGATGACGGTCGCCGGCCGAACGTTTCTGGACAGTATCCGAAGCGTTACCGCTGAAGCCGACCGCTCCAGGGCGTTGAAGGACATCGACGAATTCGACGGCTCCGGCAAGCGATTGGTAAGCGCGGCCGACCACCAACGCGCACTGCAGCTCGACTATTCCAATCGAGTTCGAGCGATGGCGGCGCGCACTCGGGAAGCGATCGACGAAGCGTGGATGCTGTTCGGGCGCGTGTTTGCGCGCGACTCGTTGGTTGCTCTGAAGGCCGAGCTTGCGGAGTTGCGCCGTCGTTCGGAGCTTCTCGACGACGCGCGCGGAAGCGACCTCGACGCCGTGTTGGATGCTCTTGCGGCGGGCGAACAGGCGATCGCGGCTACGCTGAACGGCGATCGCGCCGAACTCACGAAATCGCGAGGCCGTGCGTGGTTCGAGAACATGCTCGAAGATCTCGCAGCGCTTTCGGACACGCGGACGAAGCTGCAGAGGTCGGACGTGCATCAAGGCGTCATGGCGACCCGTTTCGCCGATCTGGCATCTCGACTCGAGCGTCCCATGGAACTCGTATCCCGATTCGTTCCCCTAGAACCCGCATCGCAAGAGCATCAGCCACAGCTGCCCGCTTCCTTGCCTGAACCCGCGCCGCCAGCCATCCCGCTCGGCGCTGCAAGCGAGGCGCCGCCACCCCTGGTGTCACCGCCGCGTGTCGGGAATGCATCCGGTCACGTGATCGGATGGGTTGCGGGAGCAATGGTTGTGTTGCTCGCGGCATTGGCG
>CAZLDA010000451.1:0-1722 GCA_964557875.1 uncultured Pseudomonadales bacterium
AAACCCTCCTAGCGAACCGCTCGCTGCGCGGATGCGTCCGCGTCGCCTCGACGAATTCGTTGGTCAGGAACACCTGCTCGGCCCCGGACGCCCACTGGCCGAGCTTGCTGCACGTGGTCGTATCCATTCGATGCTGTTGTGGGGTCCTCCAGGCACGGGGAAGACAACGCTCGCGCGACTGCTTGCCGACCGTGCCCGCGCAGAATGGATCAGCATTTCGGCGGTGCTGTCAGGTGTCAAAGAGATCCGCGCCGCCATAGAAACGGCGCGCGCCGCGCTTGCTGCCGGTCGCACGACTGTACTCTTCGTCGACGAAGTGCACCGCTTCAACAAGGCACAACAGGATGCGTTTCTGCCGCATGTCGAGGCCGGAACCGTCGTGTTCATCGGCGCGACCACGGAGAACCCGTCGTTCGAAGTAATCGGCGCATTGTTGTCACGCGTTCGCGTCTATGTATTGAAACGTCTCGAGGAGTCGAGCCTCAACAGCATGCTCGATCGGGCGTTGGCAGATCGCGAGCACGGTCTCGACGTTGCGGGCGTAACGATAGCGGACGACGCCCGTGCACTCCTGTTGGCAAGTGCGGACGGCGACGGTCGTCGCCTGCTCAATGTGCTCGAGATTGCGTCGCAGTTGGTCGGCGACGACAAACAGATCACCGCCGCCAGCGTGGCCGACGTCATCGGTGCGCGGCAACGGCGCTTCGATAAGCAGGGCGATGTCTTCTACGACCAGATCTCAGCGCTTCACAAAGCCGTTCGAGGTACTGCGCCCGATGCGGCCTTGTATTGGCTGAGCCGCATGCTCGACGGAGGCTGCGATCCTGTTTACATAGCGAGGCGCGTCGCGCGAATGGCGAGTGAAGACATAGGCAACGCCGATCCGCGCGCCTTACAGATCGCGTTGGCGGCTTGGGACGCATATCTGCGGCTCGGATCTCCAGAAGGCGAACTCGCCATCGCGCAGGCCGTGGTGTATCTAGCGTGTGTCCCGAAGAGCAATGCAGTACATACGGCGTTCAGTGCGGCGCGTGCGGAGGTCGCGACAGGTTCGTCGTACGACGTACCACTACGACTTCGGAATGCGCCAACGCGCTTGATGAAGGAACTCGGATACAGTGCGGGCTACCGATATGCGCACGACGAAGCGGATGCATTCGCTGCGGGTGAGAACTACTTTCCGGACGAGATGACTCCATCCGTTTACTACCACCCGGTGCCGCGTGGTCTCGAACAACGCATCGCCGAACATTTGAAACGCCTCAGGTCGGAACGCGATCCCGAGGTGAAGGGCTGAGGAACGTTGCGATGGGCGTGTGTGGTTTTTTCAGTGTGGGGATAGGTGCGGCGATAGGCGCCTGGTTGCGGTGGGGATTGAGCGTGACTCTGAACCCGATGTTGCCGATGTTCCCGCTCGGCACGCTTGTCTCGAATCTCGTAGGCGGATACCTGATCGGCCTCGTGCTCGGCTACATAGATCACTTCCAGTCTCTGTCACCTGAGATGCGCCTGCTGATCACCACGGGTTTCCTTGGTGGCCTTACCACGTTCTCGACATTCTCCGCCGAAAGCACGGCGTTGCTGATGCGCCAGGAATACCTGTGGGCGGGCGCGGTCATCGCCGGGCATGTAATCGGATCGATACTGATGACAATGCTCGGCGTCGGCACGATCGCACTGCTGAAGCAGTAAGACTTCTCGTCGGGTTGAGGCGGCCGCGGC
>CAZLDA010000451.1:1822-3802 GCA_964557875.1 uncultured Pseudomonadales bacterium
TTCGAGACTGACAAATGCTCGATCCGAAAACGATTCGACAAGACCCCGAAGCCGTTCGTATCGCGCTGGCGCGACGCGGATATCGTTTTGACGTCGACCATTTCCTGGCGCTCGAATCGCGGCGCAAAACGCAACAGCTCGAATTCGAGCGGCTGCAGAACGAACGGAACACCAAGTCCAAATCGATTGGACAGGCGAAGGCGTCGGGGCGCGACATTCAACCGTTGTTGGACGAGGTAGCCGATCTCGGTGCGCGACTCGATGCTGCGAAAGCGGGGTTCGAAGTAGTGCAGGGCGAAATCGACGCGCTGTTCATGTCGATTCCGAATCTCCCGGATGCGGGCGTCCCCGACGGGCAGAACGAAACAGCAAACGTCGAACTGCGTACCTGGAGTGAGCCGACCCAGCTGAACTTTCCGCCGAAGGATCACGTCGATCTCGGCGCCCGCGGGGCGCTCGATTTCGAAACCGCTGCGCGCATCAGCGGTGCGCGGTTCGTGGTGATTCGCGGCGCTCTCGCGCGCCTGCAGCGCGCGTTGACGCAGTTCATGCTCGATCTGCACGTCACCGAGCACGGCTACACGGAAGTCTACGTTCCGTACCTCGTGAACGGCGATGCGTTAGTCGGAACGGGACAGTTGCCGAAATTCGCTGAAGACCAGTTCCGCGTCGCCGGCGATCACGATCTGTATCTGATTCCCACGGCAGAAGTGCCTGTAACGAATCTCTATCGAGAGCAGATTCTCGATGCCGATCGCCTGCCGATTCGTCACGTGTCTCATACACCTTGTTTCCGCAGCGAAGCCGGCAGCTATGGACGGGATACGCGCGGGATGATCCGGCAGCATCAGTTCGAGAAAGTTGAAATCGTGCAGATCGTCGCCCCCGAACGGAGTCGGCAGGCGCACGACGAGCTCACCTCGCACGCGGAGGCGGTGCTGATGCGCCTCGAATTGCCGTATCGCGCGATGGTGCTGTGCGCGGGCGACATGGGCTTCGCGGCGGCGAAAACGATCGACCTCGAAGTGTGGCTGCCAGGTCAGCAGCGTTATCGCGAAATCTCCTCGTGCAGCAACTACCACGACTTCCAGGCGCGCAGAATGCAGGCGCGATATCGCAACCCTGCAACGAAGAAGCCTGAATACGTGCACACGCTGAACGGCTCCGGTCTGGCGGTCGGCCGCACGTTGGTTGCGGTAATGGAGAACTATCAGGACGGCGAGGGTCGCGTGCACGTACCTGACGCGCTTCGCACGTACATGGGAGGCGCGACCACGCTCGACCTGCGCGACTGATGCGATGGACTACCTCCCACTATTCGTCGACGTCACCAACCGACGCTGTCTGTTGGTCGGGGCCGGCGAGGTTGCGCAACGCCGGTTGAATTGGCTGCTCGGTGCCGGCGCACACGTCGTCGTAGTTGCACCTGAAGTCGGCGAAGATGTCCGCAGCCTCTGTGCGGACCACGGCGAGATTCGGGTGCGCGAGTTTGAACCCGCCGACGTCGTCGGCATGTTGCTCGTGGTTGCGGCAACCGACAGTTCCATAGTGAATCGCGCGGTCTACGAAGCGGCTACGGCACAAGGCGTTCTCATCAACACGGTCGACGATGCGTCACTGTCATCGGTGATATTTCCGTCGATCATTCAGCGCGATCCGGTGATCGTTGCAATCTCGACCGGCGGACGTTCCCCTACACTCGCGCGACGCGTCCGGTCGCTCATCGAAGCACGGCTTCCGATCGGACTGGGAAAGGCAGCAGATGCTCTGGGGCGTTGGCGGCAGCGAGTAGGTAAGACGATCCCGAACGTTGCCTCAAGACGGCGCTTCTGGGACGACCTGCTCGATGGCCCGGCCGCGCAAGCGATCTACGAAGGCAACCTCGATCTAACCGATTTACTCATCGAGGAGCGCCTGCTGCGCTGGGATCAACAAGCGCCGGGATTCGTTTCCCTCGTGGGGGCGGGGCCGGGCGATCCC
>CAZLDA010000452.1:0-3799 GCA_964557875.1 uncultured Pseudomonadales bacterium
CGCCACGCGGGTGCAGTCCGTCTCGTCGCTGACGCCGTTCTGGAACCGGCTCGAGGGAGCCCGCGGTTACCGGCTCGGCTTCCGGTCGGCGAAGGGGCTCGCCACCATCATCTTCGACTACACGCACTTCGCGGTGCCGGGAGGTGGGACGCCGCAGCAGGTCTTCGCCGAGCTGGCCGGCATTGGATGCGCCCCCTGCGGATTCCGGCAGTTCCTCGACAGCCCGAACGCGCAGCTCGCGGACGAGGCCCTCTGGGGCGTGCAGGAGGCCGTCAACGAGTACCTCGCCGGGCAGATGCTGATCGGCAACGACCTCCTCCAGAAGGGCCTCCGCACGCGTTTCCCCGGCATGCGCGACCTCGGCGACTCGGATCAGCTCGGCAACCTGACGTCGAGCGTCGGCGCCTTCAAGGCCGGCGCCGACGGCGCGCTCCGCGTCCTCCGCGAACGGCCGAACGATCTCCGCACCGGCGATCCGACGCAGGCGTTTCCGTTCGTCGTCGAGAACACCCGGCTTCCGGGACCCACCGAGCCGCCGGGGTCGCGCGAGCCGGTCGAGAACGAGATCCGGCGCCTCGTCGATGGAATCGGCGGGCCACAACGGATCTTTCACGTCGCCACTCTCGACGCGCCGGTTGTAGCCCGCCAGATTTCGAACGCCCAGCGCGGACATCAACCGATAGCGGCGATCCATTTCGGCGACGCACCAGCGCAGCGCCTGCGCAGCTTCCTTCATGTCGGTAACGACCGGAGTCAGCAGATGAGGAATGCCCTCATACACTGACAACTCCAGCATCTTCGGGTCGACGAGAATCAGGCGCACCTGTTCCGGCGTTGCTTTGTACAGGATGCTCAGCAGCATCGCGTTGACACCGACCGACTTACCGGAGCCGGTTGTGCCGGCGACCAGCAGGTGCGGCATCTTCGTAACGTCTGCGATCACGGGCTCGCCGGCGATGTCTTTGCCAAGGGCCAGCGTCAACGGCGACTTCGAAGACTGATAGACCTCCGAGGTGACGAGTTCCTTGAGGCGCACGATGCTGCGCTGCTCGTTTGGAATCTCGATCCCTACCACCGATTTGCCGGGGATAACCTCTACGATTCGAACACTGATTACTGCCAGCGAGCGCGCCAGATCCTTCACCAGGCCGCTGATGCGACTGACCTTGAGACCGGGGGCCGGTTGGATCTCAAACCGCGTAACGACCGGCCCCGGTAACACCGACACCACTTCGGCCTCGATGCCGAAGTCCTTCAGCTTCAATTCGAGCAGCCGCGACATGCCTTCAAGCGACTCGCCTGAGAATTCAGCGCTGTGGGGCTCTTCGGCATCGTCCAGTAGAGAAAAATCCGGCAATTCGGCGGAGCTGTTGATCTCGAACAGCGGTTGTTGGCGCGGTTTCGCCGGCGGCCGTTGTTCCGGCCGCTCGCGCTCGGGAACCACCACCTGAATCTCGGGAGCCTTCTTCACTGCCCGCTTGCGCTGATGAGTCTCCAGTGCAACTTCGCGGTGTGCACTTCGCTCGCGCGTGGCTGCACGCCGTTCGCGTCGTTCCGTCAAACGGTCGCGCCAGTAGTCTATGAAGCGCATCAGATGACCTGAGAGCCGGCGAATCCCGCTGCCCGTCTGTTCCGCGAGGTCGAACCAAGAAAAACCGATGGCGGTTTGCGCGCCTGTGAAGAACCCGACCAGCGCTAACAGGGTCAGACCGACCCAGTTCAGCAGTGGCATGCCGACCTGAACGAGCCAACTGCCAACCATTCCGCCGGGACCCGCCGGCAGCCCCAACGAGGAAGCAACGTGGAGGCGTGCGAGTACGGCACCACACAGAATTCCGATCAACCAACCTGCTAGACGCAGCGACGTGCGCGGCCAATCCCACGCTACGAGGCGCATAGTGCGAAATCCGGCGTAGACGAGTGCTACCGGAACGATGTACGCCATTACGCCAAACAGCGAAAACAATATGTCGGCGAACCACGCGCCACTACGGCCGACGAGGTTGTTAACAGATAGACCGGTGCCATGTAACGACCAGGCGGGATCCATCGGAGAATACGAAAACAACGCGAGCATCGTGAACAACGCAAGCGCGAGCGACGCAATCAAGCCGACTTCTCTAAGGGGCGCCGCGGGGGATACCGAACGAGCTGTACTCACGATTCACACCGTTATGACGTCGCGGGAGTCTACCCCTAAACCGTCAAGCGGTACAAATTTCTCATTCATTTCAGAACGTTACTCCCACTTCTTAGAACCGCTTTAGAAGGCCGCCTTGGCAGCACAACCCCTTCGCGTATGATGAGCGCCTTTTACGCGAGCAGCCCGATGCGACCGGACAAGAAGATCATCACTGACGAGGTGTGGGACGATGCACGCGTCCGAGGCTTCCTCGCACCGAAAACACCTCAAGGCGCCGACGCCCCGGACTTCCTCCTGCTGCTCGGCGCATATCGCGCCATGCGGTTAGATGATTTTGCTCGGTTCATTCGATTCTTCGTGGAGGAGAAACACGATCTGAACGCCACGAACGAAAAAGGACAGACGTTCGTAGAAATGATCGCGACGCACCGCCACGGCAAACCCTTCGCCGAAATCATGTCAGCCGCCGGCGCGCGCGCCGCCCGAGCGAACTGAGCATGGCCGACAACATGCATCACCGGCTAGTGATCCTCGGTTCGGGTCCGGCGGGTTACACGGCCGCGCTTTATGCGGCCCGCGCAAATCTCGATCCGTTGATGATCACGGGAATCGAGATCGGCGGCCAGCTGACCACCACTACCGAAGTGGACAACTGGCCAGGCGACGCCGACGGGGTGCAGGGTCCGGAGCTGATGGATCGCATGCGGCGCCACGTCGAACGATTTCAGGTGAAAACCGTTCACGACCACGTTCACACGGTGCGACTCAACAAGCGGCCAGTTGAGCTCGATGGAGATACCGGCACGTATTCGTGCGACGCGCTGATCATTGCCACCGGCGCCACCGCAAAATATCTCGGACTGCCGTCCGAACAAGCCTTCATGGGCAAAGGCGTATCGGCGTGCGCCACCTGCGATGGCTTCTTCTATCGTGGGCAGGACGTGGCGGTTATTGGCGGCGGCAACACTGCAGTAGAAGAAGCGCTCTATCTCGCAAACATTGCCAAGCGTGTGGTGCTGGTGCATCGGCGCGACTCGTTACGCGCCGAGAAGATCATGCAGGATCGAGTTTTCGAAAAGGCTCGCGAAGGCAAGATCGAGCTTGTCTGGAACCACCAGCTCAACGAAGTGCTCGGCAACGAAGGTGGTGTGACCGGTGTGCGCCTTGCTCATACGAATGGACGCGAGCATCGCGAGGTTCCGCTCGCCGGTGTCTTCATCGCGATCGGGCACACGCCGAACACGGGCATCTTCGAAGGCCAAGTCGACATGCAAGGCGGCTACATCCGCGTAGCTACCGGCCTGGACGGGAACGCGACTGCGACGAGCGTGCCGGGCGTGTTCGCGGCAGGTGACGTAGCCGACCACGTGTATCGGCAGGCAATCACCTCCGCCGGATTCGGATGCATGGCTGCGCTGGACGCCGAGCGCTATCTCGACGCGCTGGCGAAGCGGAGACCCGCGACACCGGCGTGACCGAATGCGACGCCCGATCCTACTGCGTCCGAACGATTCGTCCTTTCCCTCTCCGGATCTCGCGCTGAAGGAACCCAACGGTCTGCTGGCGATTGGTGGCGACATGTCGCCGGCGCGGCTCCTCAACGCCTACATTCAAGGCATCTTTCCATGGTTCAGCGACGATGCTGGCCCGATCATG
>CAZLDA010000453.1:0-3796 GCA_964557875.1 uncultured Pseudomonadales bacterium
GTCGCGAAATACTTGGCGATTTCACCTCGGATGAACTCGGCCGCAATCGACATTCCGCCGTAGTAGCACACGGGCACGATTTTCGCCGGGTCGAGGTTGCCTTCGTTCACCAGGATCATCCGCATCTGGGCGTCCCGATTCTGTTCGACGATGAACACGAGCTCGTGATTCTCGATGAAGTCGATCACCGCGTCCGTGAACGGCACCGCGCGGATTCGCAGCGAATCGAGATGGATGCCGTCGTTCGCGAGCAGATCCAGCGATTCCTGTATCGGCATCAGCGTAGTGCCGTAGTAGACGATTCCGTAGGGGCGTCGCGGCGAGCTTTCGCGGATGTCCGGCTTCGGTACCAGTGTTTTCGCGGTTTCCCATTTCAACAGCAGACGATCCATGTTCTCGGTATAGATGTCGGGATCTTCCGTGTAGCGCGCGTATTCGTCCCGCGACGTGCCACGCGTGAAGAAGCTGCCCTTCGACGGGTGCGCGCCGGGATACGTGCGGTAACCGATACCGTCGCCATCTACATCCACATACCGCCCGAACTTCTCGATGCGATCGAGATCTTCGGCGTGGTACACCTTGCCGCGGTCGTATCTGCGCGCGTCATCCCACACGAGCGGGTCCGACATGACTTCGTTCATGCCGAGTTCCAGGTCAGACATGATGATGACCGGCGTCTGCAGCCGGTCGGCAATGTCGAGCGCGTCCGCGGAGAAATCGAAGCACTCTTTCGGCGAGGACGGAATCAACACCACGTGTTTGGTGTCGCCATGCGACGCATACACCGCCGACATCAGGTCGGCTTGTTGCGTGCGCGTCGGCATTCCGGTGGACGGACCGGCGCGCTGCACGTCGATGAGCACGGCAGGAATTTCGGCGAAATACGCGAGACCGAGGAATTCGCCCATCAGCGAAAGACCCGGACCGCTCGTTGCAGTAAACGCGCGCGCACCATTCCATGCTGCGCCGATCACCATGCCGATGGCGGCGAGTTCGTCTTCCGCCTGCATGATCGCGAACTTCTTCTTGCCGGTTTCCTTCTCGATGCGGAAACGGTTCACGTAGCGCTCGAACGATTCGGCAACAGACGTTGACGGCGTGATCGGATACCAGGCACAAACGGTGGCACCGCCATACACCGCACCCAAGGCCGAGGCGGTATTGCCTTCGATCATGATCTTGTCGCCAACGACATTGCTACGGCGCAACTGGATCGGCAGAGGGTTGTCGAGATAATCGAGCGCATAGTTGCGGCCGATTTCGAGTGCATGCACGTTGGGTTTGATCAGCGCGTCTTTGCCTTTGTACTGCTCCGACACCATACCGGTGAGCACATCCCAGTCGATGTTGATCAGCGCCGACAGCGCACCCACGTAGACAATGTTCTTGAACAGCTGTCGCTGTTTCGGATCCTGGAATTCGGACAGCAGCAGCGTCGAGATCGGCACGCCTATGTCGACCACGTCGGCGCGCGCGAGTTCGCGCGGGCGCGGCCGGGAACTGTCGTACAGGAGAAATCCCCCCGACACGAGACTGGCGACGTCTTCCGCGTACGTTTCGGCGTTCATCGCCACCATGATGTCGACGCCGTCGCGGCGCCCGAGATAGCCCGCTTCGCTGACGCGCACTTCGAACCACGTCGGCAGGCCCTGGATGTTCGAAGGAAAAATGTTGCGCGTGCCGACGGGAACACCCATCCGGAACACCGCTTTCGCGAACATGCCGTTCGCGCTCGCAGAGCCCGAACCGTTGACATTCGCGAACTTGATGACGAAATCGTTGTAACGCGTCATGAGGCGTATGACCCCAGCTGCGGCAGGTGGAGAACGGACTTCTGCATGTCCCATGCATTCGTGGGGCAGCGCTCGGCACACAAGCCGCAGTGCAGGCACAGATCTTCGTCTTTCACCATCACGCGGCCGGTTCGTAATTCAGCGGAAACGTACAGGTCCTGCTCTTTGTTCAGCGCCGGTGCGGTGAGGTTCAGACGCAGATCGGATTCGTCTTCATTGGGCGTGAACGTGATGCAGTCCATCGGACAGATGTCGACGCACGCGTCGCACTCGATGCACAACTTGTCGGTGAATACCGTCTGCACGTCGCAATTCAGACAACGCTGCGTTTCCTGTGCGGCGAGTTTTCGGTCGAAGCCGAGTTCGACCTCCATCTTGATGTTCTTCAGCGATTTGCGCGGATCGACGTGCGGGACGAGATGGCGCTTCGACGCATCGTGCTCGCTGTCGTAGCTCCACTCGTGCATGCCCATCTTCTGGCTGACGAGGTTGACGCCTTCCGGCGGACGGTCCTTCTTCAGATCGAGCCCCTGACAGAAGAGGTGAATCGAAATCGCGGCTTTGTGCGCATGTGCGGAGGCCCAGATGATGTTCTCGGGGCCAAACGCAGCATCGCCGCCGAAGAACACTTTCGGGTGCGTCGACTGCAGCGTATCGCGATCGAGTACCGGACATTCCCAGCGATCGAATTCGATGCCGATGTCGCGCTCGATCCATGGGCAGTGGTTTTCCTGACCGATCGCCATCAGCACGTGATCGGCTTCCATGAAGATGTCGGGCTCGCCCGTCGGCACCGTCTTCTGTTTGCCGGATTCATCAGTAATCTGCTTGACGCGCTGGAAGATCACGCCTTTAAGCTTGCCGTTCTCATGTACGAACTCGACCGGCGGGCGGTTGTTGACGATCGGAATGCCTTCCGACATCGCATCTTCTTTTTCCCACTCCGACGCTTTCATCACATCGAAGCCGGAACGAACCACCACGGTGACTTGATCTGCACCGAGACGACGCGCGGTGCGGCAACAGTCCATCGCCGTGTTACCGCCGCCCATGACGATGACTTTGCCCTTGATCGACGTCGTGTGGCCGAACGCAACGCTGCCTAGCCATTCGATACCAATCGATATGTGTGCACTCGATTCCTTGCGCCCCTTCAGATCCGGCAGATCGCGACCGCGCGGCGCGCCGGTGCCCACGAAGTAAGCATCGAAGCCTTCGTCGAGGATCGCCTTCATGCTGGTGACGTCGTGGCCGAAGTGACGCTCGACGCCCATGTTCAGAATGAGATCGACCTCTTCCTCCAACACTTCCATTGGGAGGCGGAACGCCGGGATCTGCGTGCGCATCATGCCGCCGCCGCCCGGGTCCTTCTCGAACATGTGTACTTCATAACCAAGCGGCAGCAGATCGCGCGCGACCGCAAGCGAAGCCGGACCTGCGCCGAGCAACGCAATGCGTTTGCCGTTCTTCTTCTTCGGCACGCGCGGCATGTACGCCGTTATGTCACCTTTGTTGTCGGCGGCAACGCGCTTCAGCCGGCAGATCGCAACCGGCTTCTCTTCGGTGCGCACGCGTCGACAGGCGGGTTCGCAAGGTCGGTCGCAGGTGCGTCCGAGGATTCCGGGGAACACGTTCGAATCCCAGTTGAGCATGTACGCTTCGGTGTACTTTTCCTGCGCGATGAGGCGGATGTACTCCGGAACCGGCGTGTGCGCCGGGCATGCCCATTGGCAATCGACCACTTTGTGGAAGTAGGAGGGCTCGAAAATATTGGTGGGTTTCATAACGCCCTATAAAAGGATGCACTGCCTCGAATCGGGGCGACGCACTCTAACGCGTCTGAATTAATGGATCTACAGGCGTCGCGACTCAAAGGCCAAAGCTGTCTGATTCGGCGCCGCGCGCGACAGACCATGCTTCTCGCCGGTCGCAACGGCGTGTCGCGCAGCACGCTGAGCGCGTTGTAGACGACGCCCCACTTCTTCCGCTTGCGGCGCGCGATG
>CAZLDA010000454.1:0-1842 GCA_964557875.1 uncultured Pseudomonadales bacterium
CTGAAGAATTCGCAGGGGAGACATGCGCCGATGACCGAAGCATCGCCGCTGAACTCAGAAAGGACTGGCAATCGACAGGAGGCCGCGCGAATCGAGTGGCGGCGTAGCGGCCGCCACTCAACAGATTTGCTGGCGGATCGACGCGGCTACTGGTCCCCGGAAGCCTGCTTCGCGGCCCTCGCCTTGCGGCGCTCTTCCCGGTCCTTCTGCTGCTGCACGATCGCGGCAGGCAGTTCTTTGCCCGCGTCGGTAAACGCCTTCGCCACCGCAGGCAGCGTTCCGCCGAACACCTCGCGCAGGTGCTCTTCCACCCAATCGCGGCTTTGGAAAACGGGCTCGAGCTGGTTCTGGAACCGTGGCGCAACGTGGCGGGCGAACAGTTCGAAGCTGCGATTCGTCGCCTCCGTGCTGGCCCATTCGTGCGCGAGACCGAGGATTCCACCGATGCCGCCGGAGCGTTCGATGATCACCTCGATCGCCTTGATCACGTCGTCGGGCGAACCGATCAGCGCCGAACCCTTTTCGGCCTGGTTCTCGAGCGTGCCTGCACCGGCAAACAAACCCGGGCCTGCGGCCGCCGGGTTCTTCGCATCGCCGGTGTAGGGGCGAAGGTTGTAGCCCTCCTGAATTTCGGCAAGCGCCTGCTTGCGCGACTCGGCAACATGAATCGGCACCACCACCTTCCAGTGCTCACGCGAAATCGGGCGGCCGGACTCCGCTGCGGCTTCTTCCGCCCAGCCCCACGTGCGTTCGAAACCGGTGTTGTCCACGCCCGCCACCGACAGCAGACCAACACCCTGTTTACCTGCAGCCATCGGACCCGATGGCGTGAACGATGCTGCCACCGCTACGGGCAGGTGCGGATCGGAATACGAAGCCAGCTGCAACTGCGCGTCCTTCAGCTCGAACCAGTCCGTCTTCATCGTTACCAGTTCTTCGCGGCGAAGCAGCTTCATGATCGCGTCGAGCCCCTCGCCCATGCGGCGGCGCTGCTCAGTGGGCGGAATGCCCATCATGTGCGCGTCGGACGTCAGCGCGCCCGGGCCGCAGCCCAGCATCACGCGGCCTTCCGTCATGTGATCGAGTTGCACCATACGGTCGGCGACGATCAGCGGATGGTGATACGGCAGGCTCAACACGCCGGTACCCAGCTTGATGCGTCGCGTGCGCTCTGCCGCTACCGCCATGAACAACACGGGATCCGCGATGATTTCGCGACCGAAGCTGTGGTGTTCGCCAATCCAGGCTTCGTCGTAGCCGAGTTCGTCCAGCAGCTCGATCAGCTTCATGTCCCGCTTCAGCGCCAGCGTCGGGTTCTCGCCGACGCGGTGAAACGGCGCCAGGAAGATTCCGAACTTCATGCGTTTCGGACGGAATGCCATGGTGGGTCGCTCCCTCGTTGTTTCTGTTGTTGTTTTGTTCGTTCGTCGCGGCCGCAGCAACGACGCATGCACCCCGGCCGGCGCAATCGAGCGCTCGAACAGAATCGCGGATTAGAGCTTGCCCGCCGGGAACACGTCCAGTGCGGTATCCAATGTCCGTCGCGACGAGCAAATCGAGGGGCGAACTACGCCGGGTTGGCGGCGCCGCTGCCCGTGTCAGGAACCAGGGGGAAGGCGGCTCGACTGAGCCGCCACATCCAACAGCTCATCCGTAGCGTTCGTCCAACGACCTGTCCGCGCTACGCCGTTGCCAGATCATCCATGGCCAGATGAGTGCGATGGCAAGCACCAGCACCACCGCGACTCCCGTTCCCTCGTGCTCTTCCGGGTCGAAGTCCCATCGACCGATGCCTACTCCGATCCCCAGCAACAGATACCCCACCCCGAACAGCATCAACGT
>CAZLDA010000454.1:1942-3780 GCA_964557875.1 uncultured Pseudomonadales bacterium
GGTTGCGCATTCAGCACAACCTCAAGTTCGTGGAATCGCAACGACGTGCCATTCCGGCTTCAGCGTGCGCAACATCAGTCGAATTTCGACGGCGCGCACACCCTTGAAACGTTCGATGCTGTCGCTGACGACCGCGCGCAACTCGGCAAGGTCAGTGGCGACAATCGAGACGAACAGGTTGAACCGCCCCGTGATCGCGGCGACGTAGTGAACGCCCGGCAACTTCGAAAATACTTCCAGCGCATTCGCCAACCGCGCGGGATCGATCGTCACCATCACGTTCGCCGCCGCCTCCATGCCGAATGCAGCCGGATCGACGACGGCGCCGATGCGTATCGCGCGCGCATCTTCCAGCCGCTTCAACCGGTGCCGCACCGTGCCTTCGGAAACACCCAACTGTCGGGCAACCTCGCGGTTGCTGACGCGACCGTCCTCGCGCAACGATCGCAGGATGCTCTCGTCGAGGTCATCGGTTCGCAGCATGGTTCACTCCCGACACTGGACGGCTCCGAGCGTTCGAGTGGTAACCGTGCCAGTAAAGGCTGCAGCGGGTTCTTCTGAATTCCTTCTCGTTTCCTTCCCGAGACGCCCTGCGAGCGTGCGATATAGTTCAGGTAACAGCCCGACGCAGGGGAACGTCGCGGTGACCATCACCGAAACGAAGTCCGACCCGTCGCCGGCGCGTTTCTCGATCGGCGCCTGGAAGGTCGATTCCAGCTTGCGAACGATTTCGGACGAAAGCACCTCGAACACCCTGTCTCCGCGCGCGATGGACGTGCTGGTTCATCTGGCGAGCAGGCCGGGCGCAGTGGTCTCCAATGACACGCTTCTCGAAGCCCACTGGCCGAAGAGCGTCAGGTCGCCCAACGCGGTTCAGAAGGTCATCAACGAATTGCGCCAGGCGATCGACCCAACTGGGAAACGCTGCGGCAGCTCGGCAGGGCGTGGCCACGCTGCGGTCGATGGCCCGCGAGTTCGAAGAAAACAACGACATCGCGAACGGCCAGGCGGCGGCCAATGGGGAACGAAACTGCTCGTGGGAACCAAAATGTTCGATGAAGCCGAAACGGTACCTCGAACGCGCGTTGAAGCTTCCCGATCCATACGGATTCGGTCCGATGCTGCGAAGCACTTACGCGACACTGGCAGACGCGCGCGCAACTTCGACGAAGCGATTCGCCACGAAAAGATATATCTGGAGAGTCAGCCCGGAGAGACGTTCACGCTCTTCGGGATCGTGCGTGACTTGTCTTCGGTAGGGCGGTTCGAAGAGGCGCAAGCGTACGTCACTCGCCTCGAGGCCACCGATCCGGCATGGGCCTTCGCCGCAAAGGCCGACATGCTGGCGCCTTAGGCAGTGCCGCCCTCGACGAGACGCTTTCGCATCCGTTGGCCACCAACGCGTTCCGGGCGGAATTGTGTCTGATCCTGGGTGACGTCGAGTGTGGCGTGCGCAATGCGCGACATGTCGAGACGAACATCCTGTGGCAATGGTGGAAGTTCATGCCCTGCAATGAATCGCACTGGGCACCTGGGGTCGTCCAGGATCCTCGCTATCAGGCTTTGCTCGAAGAACCCGGCATTGGCCGCTCCTGGCGCGCATTCATGCGGAAACAAGCGCTCGAACTGTCCGCAGTGACGGGAATCGACGTGACTACGCCGCCACCGCCAGAGGACCGTGCGAACTCCACGCGCATCTGACCCGATCTCATCGAAAGAACACCGACACCCCGAATCCCGCCAGCACGTCCGGGCTCTTCGACGTGAGGCCGAAGTCGGCCGACAGATCGAGCTGCACTGTCGGCGTTACGAGCATCGTGAAGCCGCCGCCGGCGACG
>CAZLDA010000455.1:0-3775 GCA_964557875.1 uncultured Pseudomonadales bacterium
CGGATTGTCGGTGAGGTGGAACAGCCATTTCCTGTCCGGCACACCGCTGACGATCAGCTTCCAGCCGTCGTGTAGCACCGCCTGGTGATAACCCTCGCGCCAGAACAACGTTTCATGCGGTACGTCGGTACGTTCGCCGCGCACGAACGGCAGCATGTCGACGCCGTCGATGATGCGATCGTCCGGCAACTTCGCGCCGCCCGCAGCCGCGACGGTGGGAAGAATGTCGATGTGCTCGATGGGCTTGTCGTATCGCGTGCCCGGCTCAATGTGTCCCGGCCAGCGCGCGAAGAACGGCACGTGCGTGCCGCCCTCGAACAGCGTCAGCTTCCAGCCGCGATACGGTTTGTTGACGTCGGGCAAACCGAGGTAGCCCGCGCCGCCGTTGTCGCTGGTGAAGATCACCAGCGTGTTTTCGTCGAGGCCGTTTGCTTTCAACGCATCGAGTACGCGGCCCACTCCGCGGTCGAGCGCAGTGATCATCGCGGCGTACACGCGCAAACGGTGGTCGGTGATGTGGCTGAGCGCGTCGTAGTCTTCTTTCTTCGCCTGCAGCGGGTTGTGAATGCCCCAGTGCGCGAGATAGAGGAAGAACGGCCGGTTGCGGTTCGCCTCTATCACCTTAATGGCCTCGTCAGTGTAGTAATCCGTGATGTAGCCCGCAGGTTTGAACGGGTGGCTGCCGTTGAATTGTGTGGAGTAACGCGCCGAGGCCCACACCATCTTGTCGACCGGATCGAAATCCTGTTTCGAGTTCACTACGTCCGGTGAATCCGCCGGCAGGTACGAGATGCCCGACAGATACAGGCTGTCGTCGAAACCCTGCTTCTCCGGGCGCATGTCGCCAACGCCGCCGAGGTGCCACTTGCCGATGTGCGCGGTTTGATAGCCGGCGCTCTTCAGCACTTCGGCGACGGTCACTTCGGACGGCGGCATGCCGTTCTCTTCGAGCGGCTTCATCGCGTCGGCTTCTTTTCGATGCACGATCAGCTTCAGCGGACTCGGGTCGTTCTCCGACATCGTTTCGAAGATCGACACGCCGATTTTGAAGAACGGCGTGAACTCGAAGCCGAACCGCGTCGAATATCGGCCGGTCATGATCGACGCGCGCGACGGCGCGCACACCGCGTTTGCCGAGTAACCGTTGGTGAATGCAACGCCGTCGTGGCCGATCGAATCGATGTTCGGCGTTTGGAGCGTCCCGTCGGCTGCACCGCCGTTGTAGAACGACACGTCGTTGAAGCCCATGTCGTCGGCCACGATGACGATGATGTTCGGCTGGCGCTCTGCGGGCGGTATGTCCGCCGTTGCAGGTCCCTGGCTCCACACCACTTCGCGGTTCGGTTCGATCGGGTCGCGCAGATCGGCGATGCGCGGCGCGGCCGCCAGCATCAGTTCGAGCCGATAGTGGTAAGCGAGCGCCGCCACGGCCAACAGGACGACGATGGCGATGACGAACTTCTTCATGAGTTGGCGCTCCCGTGCGAGGAAAAATCAAAACGCCGCACATGCTACGCGATCGTCGGTTGACAGAGGACGTGCGACGGATATCGTGCGCGTCACTGGCTGATTCGAGGATCCTGCAGATGAACAAGTCGATGTTGGTGGGAACCGTGCTCGGCGCGGTAGCGGCGACGGCGGTCGGCAGTTTTGCCGGCTACAAGATGCTCAACAAGGAAGAGTTTGCCGAAGTCGTGGCGGTGACGCCGCTCACCGAACAGGTGAAGACGCCGCGCGAGGAGTGTCACAACGAGACCGTCACTCAGCAGGCGCCCGTGAAAGATCAACACCGCGTCACCGGAACCGTCATCGGCGCCGTCGCGGGCGGATTGTTGGGCAACGCTCTCGGCGGCCACGGCAGCAACACCGGCGCGAAGGTGGCGGGCGCTGCAGTAGGTGGCATCGCCGGACACGAAGTGCAGCGCAAGATGCAGGAAGGCGACACCGTGACCACGACCGAACAACGCTGCAACACCGTGTTCGACGTGAGTGAGCGTACCGTCGGTTATCGTGTCGACTACAAGATCGGCGACGCCGCCGGGCAGATCCAGCTCGATCACGATCCGGGTCCGCGTATTCCCGTACGCGATGGTCAGCTGGTGTTGAGCGAAGCGCAGACGGTGCCGGTGAACACGAGCGCAGGCGCGCAGTAGTTCGATCGCGCTACCTGCCGGTCGTCTCAGCGGCATCGTTCAGGAACGCGACCTTCACACCCATGTCCGGCAGCACGTGCGCATTGGCATCGATCAGCGCGATGCGCACGCGCACCGTCGCCTTGTTGCGATCCGCGGTCGGAATGATCGCGATCACTTCGGCGCGGATCGGCTCGTTGGGGTATGCGTTCAACACGACTGAAACCGGTTGGCCCGCTGTCACCCGGTTGATGTAAGCCTCGTTCACGTCCACTTCCACTTCCAGCGACGTCATGTCGACGATGGTGCAGATGCCCGTTCGTGTGAAGCCGCCACCGGCGGAGTTCGGCGAGATCATTTCGCCGGGTTGCGCGGCCTTCGCGATCACCACACCCGCGAACGGCGCGCGAATTTCCATATCCGACAACAACAGCCGCTGCACGGCGGCGCTTCGCTCAGCCACCGTCGCATCGCTGCGTGCGCGTTCGAGCCGCGCGCGCAGCGCTTCCAGCGACAGCTGTGCATGATCGAGGTCCGCTTTGCTCATGAGATTGCGCCCCGCGAGGCTGGCGATGCGGTCGAGATCGAGTTGCGCCTGACGGATCTGTACCGCCGTCTCTTCGAGACCTGCACGCGCGGCGTCGGCTTGCGCGTGCGCGAGAGCAAGTGCCGCGCGTGGAATGCTGTCGTCGAGCCGCGCGAGCAGTTGGCCCGCTTCCACGCGCATGCCTTCTTCGAGGAACAGCTCCGCGACTTTGCCGGTGACCTTCGCGCTAACGGTTGAGTAACGGCGCGCCACGACGTATCCGGTTGCGTCGAGCACGCTCGTGTCGGCGGTGACCGGTACAGTTGGAACCGGAGCGGCGGCGGGTATTGCCGCGGCTACCGGTTGCACTGGTTCCGACGATTCAGGCCATCGGTAAGCGGTCGCCAGCGCCCCGACGACGAAGATCGCAACGATGGCACCGCTCACCCAGCGAGATTGCGGTCGTGCGGTCGGCGGGCTGCTGCGGTCGATCGTAAGCTCCGCGAGCAATTCGCGTTTGTCGACGCGAGGAGCCGCGTCACGCACAACGGCGGGTTCGCTCATTCGCCGCGCAGTGCCGCGGTGATCGGCATACGCGCCGCGCGCAGTGCGGGCAACAACCCGCCGACGAAGCCGAGCGCCAACGCCCACACGATGCCGAGTTGCAGCAGGCGTGGGGTGACGCGAAAGCCGAACGCCACCTGCGCATGCGCGGTGTTGTTCAACGTGGACGCGCTGTAACCGTCGAAGACCAGATACACCAGCACGCCGCCCAGCACGCCGCCCAGCAACGCAAGCGCGAGCGCTTCGATCATCACCGATGCCACCACCGGCGCATTGCCGAAGCCGAGTGCGCGCAGCGTTGCGATTTCAACGGTGCGCACGCTCACCGCCGCATACATCGAGTTCAGTGCCGCGATCACCGCGCCGATCGCCATGATCGCGGCTACGAGGTAGGCGAACGTTTCGATCAGCGCGGTTTGTGCTTTCGATTGGCCGCCGTAGAAGTCGCTTTCAGAAATCACCGCAGCGCGCAGGCGCGGGTCGCTCGCGATCTTCGCGTTGATGGCGCCGATCTCACCGGGATCCGTCAGCTGCACGCGGATCGAATTCACGG
>CAZLDA010000456.1:0-3775 GCA_964557875.1 uncultured Pseudomonadales bacterium
CCAGCTCACGCTCGATCGACAGCTCATCGACGCCGAGTTCCTGACGGATCCGCCGGAGCACCCGGTCCTCGGTAGCCGGTGTGAAGCGCGACTCGCGCATCACGACGCTCATGTTGTCGATACCCGTCGGCATGTGTTCGAACGGAACGCCTTCGTCTTCCAAAAGATTGAGCAAGCGCCGCCCGAAGCCGATCTCGCGGTTCATCAGGTATTTGCTGACGTACAGGTTGCAGAACCCGGCTGTGGCGGCGATGCCGACGATTGGCAGGTGCATCGAGTCGCGCGTCGGCACGATGAACGTACCCGGCGCCGATGGATTGTTGGTGTTGCGCACGTTCACCGGAATTCCTGCATGGAACACCGGTTCGAGGGCTTCGTCGTGAAACACCGAGAACCCTGCGTAGGACAATTCGCGCATCTCGCGGTACGTAATCTCCTTCACCTCGACCGGCTGCTTCACGATGCGCGGATCACAGACGAACACGCCGTCCACGTCAGTGAAGTTCTCATAGACCTCGGCGTCCACCGCGGCCGCGAGAATTGCACCGGTGATGTCGGAGCCGCCTCGCGGGAACGTCACCACTCGACCCGATTCGGAATAACCGAAGAAGCCCGGGAACACGGCGATGCCGGTCTGGCGGCCGAGATGTGCGCGCAACCGACCATACGAGGATTGCAGCACGCGCGCGTTACCCGGCTCGTCCGACAACAGCAGTCCGGCGTCGCGGGGACTGACGTAGTGTGCCTCACGTCCGAGTTTGGTCAGGTAGGCCGCAAACAAGCGCGCACTATGGTCTTCGCCCGCGGCCTTCAAGTTGTCGAGGTAGGCCTCCTCCTGGCTCGAATCCGCCTCGACGCGCGTTGCGAGATCGGTCGTGATCGTAGCGACGAGATCCGGGGATAGCTTCAGCGTGTTGACGATCGCCCGATAGCGCTCGACCACGGCCTCCAACGCGGCCGCCACGTCGACGCGCGTCAAGCCGGCCCGGGCCAACGCGATCAACAAATCGGTCACCTTGGTGTCGCGCGCGCTCCGCTTTCCCGGAGCCGACACCACGACGACCTTGCGCGCGGGATCTGCCAACACGATGTCGGCGACTTTTCGCAGCTGCGCCGCGGTCGCCATCGAACTGCCGCCGAACTTGACGACTTTCACAACGAATTCCCGGCAGGCCGGTAGCGGGCACTACGCATGATCAAATCCGCTCGGCGACCCAGGCTTCTACCGACGCGAGCGCGGCTTCGAGCGCTTCCGGTTTGTCGCCGCCACCGGCGCGCGCCATGTCGGGTCTGCCGCCGCCACGGGCGCCAACACGGGGCGCAACCATTGCGATGAGTTCGCCCGCCTTCACCCGATCGGTAACGTCCTTCGTCACGCCGGCAATGAGATCGACTTTGCCGTTGGACACCTGGCCGAGCACGATCACCGCACTCACGAGTTTGCTTTTGAGCGCGTCCAATGTGCCGAGCAGCGCCTTCGGATCGTCACCTTGCACCTGCGCGGCAAGAATACGAACGCCACGCAGTTCGCTCGCGGTCTCGGCCAGGTCGACACCTCGCGACGCTGCGGCGCGCTGCTTCAATTGATCGGTCTCACGCTGCAGATCGCGATGCTGCGACAACAGCGCTTTCACCTTGTCCACGACGTCGCGCCGCGACGCCTTCAACAGGTCCGCAATGGCGCGAAGGTCGTTCTCGGCGGCGTCGGAGAACGCAAGCGCCGCCGGACCGGTCAGGGCTTCTATGCGTCGCGTACCCGCGGCAACACCGCTCTCGGATACGATGCGAAGCAGACCGATGTCGCCGGTACGCCGCACGTGCGTGCCGCCGCAGAGTTCCACCGAGAAACCCTCGCCCATCGTCAGCACGCGCACTCGATCGCCGTACTTCTCGCCGAACAGCGCCATAGCGCCCTTTCCGATCGCTTCCTGATAGCCCAGCAGCTCCGTTTGCACGGGCGTGTTCTGCTGGATCTCGCGGTTTACGGTTGCTTCGACTTCCCGCAGTTCCCTCTCCGTTACCGGCAACGCGTGCGAGAAGTCGAATCGCAGATGTTCGGGTGATACCAACGAACCTTTCTGCTGTACGTGTGTTCCGAGCACGCGGCGCAGCGCGGCATGCAGGAGGTGAGTTGCGGAGTGATTGAGCGCCGTTAGACGCCTCCGCTCACTCTCGACGCTGGCGACGACGCTCGAACCGACACGCATTTGGCCTTTGCGCATCGCCCCTCGATGCAGGTGTTGGCGGCCGCTCAGCGTGGTGTCGGCCACGGTGAATTCAGCGTCACCGGCTGTAACCGTGCCGGTGTCGCCGATCTGGCCACCGGATTCCGCGTAAAACGGCGTGCGGTCCAGAATGACAACGCCTTGTTGTCCGCTCGACAGAATATCGACGGGCTTCACGTCACCGTCGGCAAGCGAATAGAGCGCAATGACCTTGGCGTTCGCCTCGGTACCGTCGTAGCCGACGAATTCGACCGCACGATCGACGCGAATGCGCTGGCCGATGTCTGCGTCGAACTTACTGCCGGCGCGCGCCCTCTCGCGCTGCTTCTCCATCTCCACCTCGAATCCGGCCGTGTCGACGGTGAGGCCACGCTCGCGCGCAACGTCGGCGGTCAGGTCGGTGGGAAAGCCAAAAGTGTCGTATAGCCGAAACACTACGTCACCCGGGATCTCGTTGCCCTTTAGGCTGCGAATGCTCTTTTCGAGCAACTCCATGCCCTGTGCGAGCGTTTCTGCAAAACGTTCTTCTTCGGCGAGCAGCACCTTGGCGATGTGATCGCGCTTTTCGTTGAGGACCGGGTACGCCTCACCCATCTCGTTGGCGAGGGGTGCGACGAGACGACTGAAGAATGGCCCGCGGATGTCGAGCTTGTAACCATGGCGCAACGCGCGTCGGATGATCCGCCGCAGTACGTAGCCGCGGTCTTCATTGGACGGCACCACGCCATCAGCAATGAGAAATGCGCACGATCGAACGTGGTCGGCAATGACGCGCAGCGACGGATTGTCCATCAGATCGTTACGACCGACGCCGGCGATCTCACCGACCGCGCGCAGCAGATTGCGAAACAGATCGATCTCGTAGTTCGAGTGAACACCTTGCGTGATGGCAGCGACGCGCTCGAGACCCATGCCGGTGTCCACACCCGGCTTCGGCAGCGGCGTGAGCGTTCCGTCGGGCGAACGATCGAACTGCGGAAACACCAGATTCCAGAACTCGACGAACCGGTCACCGTCTTCGTCCGGCGAGCCCGGTGGACCGCCCGGCACTTCGGGACCGTGGTCGTAGAAAATCTCCGTGCACGGACCGCACGGGCCGGTATCGCCCATCGCCCAGAAGTTGTCGGCGATCGGTACCACCCGCTTCGGGTCTACGCCGATCATGTCGATCCACAACGCGCGCGACTGATCGTCGTCGGGATGCACCGTCACCCAGAGACGCTCGCTCGGAATCTTCAACACCTGTGTGATGAACTCCCACGCCCAGCGGATCGTGTCCTCCTTGAAGTAATCGGCAAAACTGAAATTGCCCATCATTTCGAAGAACGTGTGATGACGAGACGTGTAGCCGACGTTCTCGAGGTCGTTGTGCTTGCCGCCCGCGCGCACGCAGCGCTGTGCCGATGTTGCCCGCTTGAAGCCGAGGTCTTCGATGCCGATCAGTGCGTCTTTGAACTGCACCATGCCCGAGTTCGTGAAAAGAAGGGTGTTGTCGCCCGCAGGTACGAGCGAACTCGACGGCACCACACGGTGGCCGCGTTCGGCAAAAA
>CAZLDA010000457.1:0-3768 GCA_964557875.1 uncultured Pseudomonadales bacterium
GCTGCGATCGCTCGCCGCCACGTACTCGCCCGACAAAGGATTCGGTGCGTGGAACTGGTCGCGTTACGCCAACGCCAAGGTCGACGCGCTGCTCGAGCAGGGCTTCGCGCTCACCGACGACAGCAAGCGCGAAGCAATCGCGCGCGAAGCGATGACGCTCGCGATGAAGGACATGGCTGTCATTCCGTTGCATCACCAGGTCGCGTACTGGGCGATGCGCAAGGGCATTGGTTATGCCGGCCGCACCGACGAGTACACACTGGCGCACGCGATGACGGTCAAGTAGCGCGACGCGGCCAGGGAGGCATTGCCATGAGAGATCTCGCGGCGTTCATCGCCGGTCTGCCCAAGGCCGAGTTGCATCTGCACATCGAAGGCACGCTCGAACCCGAACTCGCATTCGCGCTGGCGCAACGCAACGGCGTGACCCTTGCCTATCCGGACGTCGCAGCGCTGCGCGCGGCGTACGACTTCGCCGATCTGCAGTCATTCCTCGACATCTACTACGCCGGCGCGAGCGTGCTCCTCACCGAACAGGACTTCTACGATCTCACCTGGGCGTACCTGCAACGCGCGCACGTCGATACGGTGCTGCACACCGAGATCTTCTTCGATCCGCAGACCCATTCCGCGCGCGGCGTGCCGTTCGCAACCGTCATCGATGGCATCACACGCGCGCTGGCAGACGCCCACCGGCGGTTCGGCATGACCTCAGGACTGATCATGTGCTTCCTGCGGCATCTGAGCGAAGCCGATGCGCAGGCAACCGTCGAGCAGGCGTTGCCGTTTCGTGATCGGATCATCGCGGTGGGACTGGATTCGTCGGAGCGCGGTCATCCACCCGCGAAGTTCGAGCGCGTGTTCGCGCGCTGCCGCGAGCTAGGCTGGCGCGTCGTGGCGCATGCCGGCGAAGAAGGGCCGGCGGCGTACGTGAGCGAGGCGCTCGATCTGCTGCGCGCCGAACGCATCGATCACGGCGTACGCAGCACCGACGATCCTGCCCTGATGGCGCGGCTGGCGCGCGAGCAGATCCCGCTCACCGTGTGCCCGCTGTCGAACGTGAAACTGCGGGTGTTCCCCGATATGGCCGCGCATAACCTGCGGCAGTTGCTCGACGCGGGCCTGTGCGTGACCGTGAACTCCGATGACCCTGCCTATTTCGGCGGGTATGTGAACGCGAACTACATGGCAGTGCAGCAGGCGCTTGGCCTGGGTGTCGACGATCTCTATCAACTGGCAAGAAACAGCCTTGAAGCTGCATTCGCCGACGCAAAGACGAAAGAGAAGCTGATGCGCAGGCTCGATCAGTTCTGCCAAGCGTAGACAGTCGAATTGACCGCACCTGCGCCCCTGGTGCGGCGCACGTCACTTGATCGATAGGCACGCAGCACGTGAACCGTTGTCAAATTTGTGGAACGGCTAGGCACCTGGGTCCATATCCGCGGACAACGAAGCTCACTCTCCCAGAATTTCCACGACTAAGATCCCCAGAACTTGGGGGTATTCATGCACGTTCGGCAACGATTTTGCCTTGTGGTAGCGGTTGGGCTTTCCATCTGGCTTGCTGCGTGTGGCGGGGGCGGGGGAGGCGGGGGCGACCCCCAGTCAGCCGAGCCAAGTGCCAGCACGAGCGCAGCGTTCCCGGTGTCGGCCGAGGACCATGTCCCAACCGGAGCACGCATCGACGTCAGCGCGCAGCGCCTGTTCCCAATGGGGTCGGAGGACTCGTGGAGCTATGCCCGATTAAACGCGAACGGTGGAGCGACTGGATCAACCATCACCCGACGCGTCACTAAGGGTTCCGACGCGGCCGGGTCGGTCACGATCACTGAGTCGGAGGCCGGCAACTCGTTCGACTCGAACTACATCGTCAGCACCGCGGGGCTGCAGCTTACCAATCCGCTCGGAACGGTTCCCGCCGCGGTTTCTAACGTAGTCGGAGCCATCCTAGAGTACGCGACACCACTCTATCCAGCCGGTTCGACGCGCCGCCACATTCGAAGTGGTTCGTGGGGAGAGGATCTCGATGGTGACGGTGTAGTCGAGAGTTTTCGGTTCGAGTACGCGCAAACCTTCGTCGGATTTGAACTGGCCCGCTTCGGCGCGCTCGATCTTACTAGCGTGGCGCGGTTCCGAAACGTCATGCAACTCACGCTACGCCCGACCACGCCGGGATTCGCGGACTACTCGGTCACGTACACCGAAGAGGCGTGGTTCGCACCGAAGATTGGGATGGTCAAAGCGGTGCGCTCCGCCATCGATTCCACGGGCGTAACGATCGAACCGACGCATACACTCGGCTTCGCATCAGCGCGCGTCGGTGGTGTGGATTGGTCGGTCACGCCGCCGCCCGCGACGCTGGACGGGCAGGCGAGAGACGTGCCCCTCGTGCACAACGATCTCGTGTACGACCCGCTGCGCAATCGCTTCTATGCAAGCATTCCCGATTCACAAGCCCAAGGGAACAGCATCGCGACCATCGATCCGGTTACCGGACAAGTTACGCACTCAGGACCGATCGGGGCCCAGCCCGACGCACTGGCGATAGCCGCCGATAGCAGCGCCTTGTACGTCGGTCTAAATGGGTCCGGCGAGGTACTCAAGCTGGCGCTCCCCGGCATGACGGTCCTCGGTCGGACCCGACTGCTGAGCGATCCGAATTTTGGTCAGAGCCGTGCTGAAACCCTCAGCGTTTCACCCGTTGACGCGAACGCAGTCGCTGTCTCCATGGCATCGATTACGAACGGTCAACATGCCGGAGTTGGGCTTCTGCGAAACATGGTGATGCAACCCAGGGTCATCGGGGCCGAAGTAGCGCGCAATCTAATTGCGTTCGACGAAACCGGTACCGGGCTCTATGGCTTTGCATCCCAAACGAGCAGCTTCGAATTGAGCCGGCTCCGGGTTCTGACGGATGGATTTGCTGAGGATGAGGTCGTTGCGTCGGCCAACAACTACCATGCGCGGGCATTGACCATCTCCAACGGCCGCGCAATCGTTGGGAACGTGCTCTACAACGTGCCAGATCTGACGCGTGTCGGCATTGTGACTTCGGCGATCGATTGCAAGATGCTGCGCTCCGGCGATCTCATGAATTGCCTCGCGCATCCGGATCTCGCGACGCGAGAAGGCCGCATCCTCGTGGTTGATCCAAACACTCTGGTCACTAGTCAGTCGCTCGTCTTCAGCCTCGCCGAGCCTGCGAGCACAAACCGTCGCCTAGTCCATGGTCGACCAGGACAAGTTGCCATCAGCTACTCAACCACCGTGCGGCTATTCGAGAGTGGCGCGTTGGTTGCGCCAACGCCGCCGATCACATCCTGGCGAATCACCGCGGCTGCGAGCCCAAACGGCCAGTTATTGGACATCGCGTTGCCGCATAACGCCCTGAGCTACGACAGCGTACGTAGTCGCTATTACGCAACCGTGCCAGGGAAAGTTGTCGGAGCGGGGAACAGCATTGCGACAATCGACCCGACGACGGGTCAAGTAACTCACTCGGATTCGGTCGGTTCCGAGCCGACCGCAATTGCAGTGGCTCCAGACGGCAGCGCCCTCTACGTCGGTCTGGATGGCTCAGGCGAGGTGGTAAAGCTTGCACTGCCCTCAATGTCGATTCAAGGGAGAACGCGGCTACCCACTGACCGCGACTTTGGTCACTCGATCGCGGATTCGATCGTAGTTTCTCCGAGTGACGCAACTGCGATCGCCGTCTCGATGGTGTCGGCCAGTTCGACCCTGCCCGGAGATGTCGCCTTGCTGCGTAAC
>CAZLDA010000458.1:0-3766 GCA_964557875.1 uncultured Pseudomonadales bacterium
TCCCCGCCACCATGGCTGACGATGTCGATCGTGCAACGTCCACCCGCACCCGGTACCTCCATGCAGATCGGGTCGGAATCGATGAGGTGGACCTTCTCGTCCATCGAATACGTGCCGCTTTGCGCGGTTGGGTGCCACATCTGATAGCGCGGCGCACCGGGCTTAGTTGCCTCGGCAACATCCTTGATGTCCTGTTGCGCCGATTCGAGTTCGGGCGTCATTTGCATGGACATGCCGTAGCTGGTCACGGCCTTCTCGATGCACGCTTCGTCTTCGCCGCACTTCGCCATGATCGCCTGGATGTCGCCCATCATCGGCGCCATCTTCTGTTGCGCCTGCGCGCCGGATGCCATGGCACGTGCATGGTTCGCCTGCAGGTCGGCCTGCTCCTTCGCACTGAGTTGATGAAGGCCCGGCATCGGCGAAGCGGCGTCTGCGGCGAGTTGCACGTTCATCTTCAAGAGCCGTTTCACCTGCCAATCGTGCGCGTCGTACACGTCCTTCGTTTTACCGGACGAGTCATACGTGTACTCCACCTCGAGTGTGCCCTTAGTGTTGGGTGCAACGAACAGATCGGCACTCGCTGGAAACGCCACGAGCCACAGCAGAAGCCACATCACGCGTACTTTCATGAATTCCCACTCTCCAATCAGGTCCGACGAGCGTGGGTGACCGTGCGGCGCCGGTCAAGTCAGCCGCGACGCGCACAATTCCCTACCGTTCACCATCGCCTGCGTTGCGCCTTGCTGCGTCGGCGACGACCGTGCTAAACCGCACTCACGTGATGCAGTTGTCGCATGGAGTTCCGTTGAATGAGCCAGAACGACCATCCGAAGCCGTTGTTGAGTGCCGCCGCGATCGAGGCGATCGAGCCGGTGCGCAGTCAGCATCAGTTCAACGACAACGCGGTACGCATCACCCGTACGCTCGGCACGCGCGTCGGATTGCAACGCATCGGCGTGCACGTGGTGCGATTGCAGCCCGGACACGAAAGCACGCAGTTCCACTTTCACGACGCCGATGAGGAGTTCCTGTACGTGCTCGAGGGTCGGGGCGTCGCCGAAATCGGTGACGAATCATTCGACGTCGGCCCCGGTGATTTCATGGGATTCGCGACGCCGTCCCCTGCACACACGCTGCGGAACCCCTACGATCGCGACCTGGTTTATCTCATGGCTGGGGAACGCAATCCGAACGACGTGGTGCATTACCCGCGGATTCGCCGCTCCATGATCAAGGGCCCGGGGCGCCGCCGCTGGGTCGACTGGGACGATCTGCACGAACTGTGAAAGACGACGCTGAACTGCGCGCCACCATCGTGGCGTTGGTACCGAACACCCGGGTGGCTGCCATCGTGCCGCTTCCGGCCGGTCCACGTGCACAAACATATCGCGCCGACGTCATCGCCGACGGCCGCTCGCAGACCTGGTTCATCAAGCATTTTCCCGATCCCTCCGACCACGCGACACAGGAATTCCATAGCCACGAGCGCCTGCGTGGTGTCGTTGGCGTAACTCCAACACTGATCGCCGCGGACACGCAGCGACGGATGCTCATCGTCGAATATCTCAGCAACGCACTCGACCTGTTCGTCGCACTACAGCGAAGCACAGATCCGTTGAAGGTTGTGCGCGAACTCGGTCGCCTCACGGCCCGCCTCGCGACAGCCACCCACCAACCACCGCCTTGGGTCGATGACATCGCGATTCGCGAGCAAACGGCGCTTGCTGCTGCATGGCCTAAAGTGGAAGCCTGGGCCGGTGAGCTTGGTGTACCGGCAACTACCGGCATGGACGCCGCGATCGCGGCCGTGCTCGATCGTTGGGCGCATCCGACGAAGGCAAGTCTCACGCAAGGCGACCCCGCGCCCAGCAATGTCGTGTTCCTGGCGGACGGTCAGGCGCGACTCGTGGATTTCGAGTATGGAGCACAACGGCACGTGCTGGCCGACCTGGTTCAGTGGTGGATCCGCTGTCCGCTGCCGGAGCTATGGTTCGAGGCAATCGTGGAAGAGGTCAGGACGGCGTTCATCGGCAGCGGCATCTACGCCGACGGCGAGGCTTTCGACGACGACCTGGCCCATATCGCAGCGTATGCGGCGATGTACATGTTCACCTGGCTGCCGATCAAACAGACCCTCGCCCAGGACCCGCCCTGGGTCGGCGCATGGCGCGCGCGTCATGCATTGCTGTCATCGAGTTCGCGCGGCATGCGTGCGGCGCGTTCCGCTCCGCAGCTTTCGTCCCTTGCCGATTGGCTCGGCGCCGTGAACGCTGCTTTGTCGCGCGCGTGGCCTGCAAGCGGTGACGGCGCGCCCGACTGGAATGCGCTTGTAGGCAAGAGCGGATGAAGCGCTAATCCCGGTCGAGGCGCTTGTATAACTGCTCCAACTCCGAACGCCACTGCTGTTGCAGTTCAGGCTTTTGAAACCGGGGTTTGCGCGCAAGATCCGCATCGAGCAACGCCTCGATTTCCACGATTCTCGCAAGCGCATCGTCTGATTGCGGAAGACGCGGCTCGGCGCGACCGCTTGACGCCGGTCGCGGCCCTGTTGCGTCGTCGGGGACCTCGTAGAATTCGGACGGATCAGCTACTTCAACGAGGCGCTTGCCCTGAATCAGCACGTAGCGCTGTGCAACGGTGTCAAGAAAGCGTCGGTCGTGCGACGTGATCAGAACCGCCGCGCCACTATCGAGCAGCTGCTCTTCGAGTTGCTCTTTGCCGTCGATGTCGATGTGATTCGTCGGTTCGTCGAGAATCAGGAAGTTGGGTGCACGAAGCGACAGCAGCACGAACAGCGCCCGCGCTCGCTCGCCGCCGCTCATCACCGACAGACGTTTGTCGTGATCGCGATACGGAAAGCCGGCGTTGATGAGACGCCGGCGCACCTGTGCGTCCGCTACCTCGACGCGTTTGATGAGGAAGTCGACCAGAGAGGATTCCGACGTCGCTTCGTCGAGCTCCTGGTCGTAGTAGCCGAGGCGCACCTGCGGGCTCAGCCGTATTCCATTCGTTTCGGTACCCCTGAACGCTCCCGTCAGCAGTCGAATGAACGTCGACTTGCCCACACCGTTCGCGCCGAGCAAGGCTACCCGCTCGCCGGGTCGTATCAGGAACTGATCGATGTCGAACAGCAGATGGTCCGGCGCGGCAGCCGGTGCCACACGTAGCTTCTCCACACGAACGACTTCTTTAGAACGCACTGCGGCAAGCTCGAGCGAGAGATCGAGCGGCGACCCCTCCGTTACGAAGGTCTTTTCGGCCTCCATCCGTTCCGCCCGCTTCTCCATGCTCTTGGCACGTCGGGCGAACTTCTCGTTGTCGAAGTCACGGCCCCAGATCGCCAACCTCTTTGCGCTGGCGCGGACTGCCTCGATCTTGCGTTCCTCGGCCTCGCGGCTGCGGCGCGCGGCGTCATCGGCCTCGGCCAACGCGGCGCGCGCTTCAGTGAACGGCAGGTCGAAGCACCACAAGCGTCCGTCGCGCAGAAACCACGTGGTAGTTGCCACCGCGTCGAGAAACGCCCTGTCGTGCGAAACCAATACGAATGCGCCGCGATAGGCATTCAGATAGGACTCGAAGACGCGCATCGTCGCGAGATCGAGATGGTTCGTGGGTTCGTCGAGCAACAGCATGTCGGGTTCCGAAACGACGGCGCGCGCGAACATCAGCCGGTTCTGCTGTCCGCCCGAGAGGTCTCCGGCCCGCAGATCGAACGCCGCGCTGTCGATGCCGAGTTCGCCGAGCAGCGCCTCGGCTCTCCAGC
>CAZLDA010000459.1:0-3764 GCA_964557875.1 uncultured Pseudomonadales bacterium
ACGGACTGACGCGGCTGCTTGGCTTCACCTCTTCGAGTTCGATCTTCTCGAGCTGACGGGCGCGCGACGTCGCCTGTCTCGCTTTGGAAGCATTCGCCGAGAAGCGGCTGACGAACGCCTGCAGGTCGGCGATCTGTGCCTTCTTCTTCGCGTTGTTCGCCAGCATGCGTTCGCGCACCTGCGTCGACGCCGTCATGTACTGATCGTAGTTGCCGGGATAGACGCGCAGTTCGCCGTAATCGAGGTCGGCCATGTGCGTGCACACGCTGTTGAGGAAGTGGCGATCGTGCGAAATGATCACCATCGTGCAATTGCGTTCGTTCAGAACGCCTTCGAGCCAGCGGATGGCGTTGATGTCGAGGTTGTTGGTCGGTTCATCGAGCAACATCACGTCGGGATCGCCGAACAATGCCTGTGCGAGCAGCACGCGCAGCTTCCACCCGGGTGCGACGCCGCTCATCGGTCCTTCATGCTGTTCGAGAGGGATACCGAGGCCCAGCAACAGTTCGCCGGCGCGCGCTTCGGCCATGTAACCGTCGAGTTCCGAGAACTCGATTTCGAGGTCGGCTACGCGCATGCCCTCTTCTTCGCTCATGTGCGGCAGCGCGTAGATGCGGTCGCGTTCCTGCTTCACGCGCCACAGTTCTGCGTGTCCCATGATCACCGTGTCGAGCACGCGGAATTCTTCGAACGCGAATTGATCCTGGCGCAGTTTGCCAAGGCGAACGTTGGGTTCGATCGATACGTTGCCCGAGGTTGGCGCCATGTCGCCGCCGAGGATCTTCATGAAGGTCGATTTGCCGGAACCGTTCGCGCCGATGAGGCCATAGCGGTTGCCCTGGCCGAACTTGACGGAAACGTTCTCGAACAATGGCTTAGGGCCGAATTGAATCGTGAGGTTGGCGGTGGAAATCACGGGTATTCCATTCGAAAAGTGAGTGGGCGATTTACTGGGGAATGTGCCGATCTCCGTCGAGATCCGGGCGCAGGGCCGCAAAGCGCGCGCCCTTTTATCACTTTCGAGCGGCCGATGCCAATCCGTCGGCGGAGGGTTAGACGAAGGCGGCGGCCAGTCCCGCGCCGATGAGACAAATCGCGATGCTCGCGAACAGCGTGCGTCGCGCGAGAGAGACGGTGCCGTCGTGTGCGGTGCGCAGTTCGAGCAGGATCGGCGCCAGCGTGTTGTACACGCGCACGCGGATCACTTCGCGGCTGCGACGGTCGTCGGCCGAGTCACCCGCGCGTTGCGCCAGTTGCTTCGCAACCGACTTCAGCAACCGTTCCGCCTCGGCGATGCGCCTTTGCCTGTTCGGGCCGATCTCGAGCGACAGCAAGGGATTGCGCAATGCCCGGTTCAGATCGAGCAACAGATCTGCATCGGAATCGATCGACGACACGGTGGCGCTCCTTTCGATTGCGCGGCGCGTGAATGAATCACGCAGCAACTCATCCAAGGCTACCATCGCCGCCGCGCGCCGCTTCTGCGCGTACTGCCAAAGATGAACGGCGTCACGAATTCGCGGGGTAAAGACGCCGCGGAGACGCGGTTACAGCGACTCCCACACGACCGGTCGAGATGACCACGCGGCGTGCCGAAGCGTCCGGAAACTCAGCAGCGTCGGCACGCCGGAAAACACATCGACCGCCGCGTACTGGGGATATTTGCAGCGCAGTGCGGCGACGATCTGCCGAAGTACGGCCGGCTCGGGGTCGGTCACGACAGAAGCGTTCGCCTCGATGCGCACCCACCACAGCAGATCCCAGTCGTCGTCATACCGATCGAGCAGCAGCGCCACCCGGGCATCCGCTGCGACATTGCGAATCCGTTGGAGCGTACCGTTGCTCTTGGGCTTGCCGTCGATCGGCGAGTAGATCGCGCCGTCGAGCGCGACGAACACGATGGGCACCAGGTGCGGTTGTCCCTGCGGTCCGATGCTCGCGAGACGAGCGACCGGCCACACGTCGAGCAGATGGGACAACTGGCGTTGATCGAGTTGCACGAATGAACCCCGAGATGGCAGCGTAGTATAGGTCTGCAATCATCAGGAACTTCTACAAGGGGGCTTTCGAATGGCATTCGCAAACGAGCGCGCGCATTTCGGCATCACGATGTTTCCAACGGACTATTCGATTCAGCCGGTCGAACTCGCTCGCGCGGTCGAAGAGCGCGGCTTCGATTCGTTGTTCTTTCCGGAACACACACACATTCCGACCAGCCGCAAAACGCCGTTCCCCGGCGGCGGCGAATTGCCGAAACACTACTCGCACACGCACGACCCGTTCGTTGCATTCGGCGCCTGCGCTGCGGTGACGAAACGAATCCGTCTCGGCACCGGCATCTGTCTCGTCATCCAGCGCGATCCGATCACGCTCGCGAAAGAAATCGCGTCGGTGGACAGCCTCTCGAACGGCCGTTTCGTGCTCGGCATCGGTGCCGGCTGGAACCGCGAGGAAATGTCGAACCATGGCGCCGACTACAAGAACCGATGGGCACTGGTACGCGAGAAAATTCTCGCCATGAAGGCCATCTGGACGCAGGACGAGCCGGAGTTTCACGGCAAGTTCGTCGACTTCGACCCGATCTGGTCCTACCCCAAGCCGGTGCAGGCCGGCGGACCGCCAGTGTGGATCGGCGCCAACTCGAAATGGGTATTCGACCGTGTCGCCGACTACGCTGACGGCTGGATGCCGATCGGCGGACTGGGATCCGGCAACTTCGAACGCCTGAAAGCGGCCTGCGAAGCGCGCGGTCGCAGAGTGGAAGACATCACGCTTGCGCTATTCAGCGCGCCGACGTCGCAGGAAACGCTGGTGGGGCGAATCGGACAGGGATTCGACGAACTGATCTTCAATCTCGATTCGGAAACCGCCGACAATGTGCTTCCGAAACTGGATCGGCTCGCGAAACTGGTCGAGTCCGTTCGTAAGGGTTGATCCCGGGGACCAGCCTCGCTCTCAGACCCGCCGCAGCTGATCACTCAGATCAGCTGCTGCTGATCATTCGGCGTCAGACGCTTCTTCGTCTATCCACACAGGAGCCCACGGCTTGCAGAACGCGATGTATGCGGTGCCGTGGACCTCGATCGGATTGCGCGGTTCGGATTCGTCGCTCTTCGAAAGCGACCAGCTACCCATGTGCGCCATACCGCTTTTGTTGTCGCGACTCTTGGACCATCCGTTGCCGTGAAGCTCAGCCATGTCACATCCCTTTGCACAGTTGGCGGATCGAATGTAGGGGACCGCCTCTCAGAAGAACGTTAACCTCGTCGCAGATTTTCGATCCGCAGTTTCTAGAAAAGAGGTCGAACCGCCGCTACGTCAGCTCATCTTAGCTGTATGGAAACGTTGCGCAAACTAGAACATCCAAACCGCGTGCGAGATTTTCGCCTCCCGCTCAGGTGGCGATCGACGGTGGCGCTTTACTGATCGGCGGTAGTTGCAGCGATCGGGGCAGGTGCTTTACCGGGCAGCACTACGGCCACCACTCTTCGATTGCGCTCGCGCCCCTCTTTCGTCGCGTTAGTAGCAATCGGCTTGGTTTCGCCGAATGCTTTTGCCGATACACGCGCGGCGTCGATGCCGAGATCGGCGACGAGAACGTTCGCCACCGCTTCGGCGCGCGCCTTCGACACCTTCATGTTGTAAGCAGCCGGACCTATGTCGTCGGTGTGTCCCTCGATGACCACCACGGTTTCCGGATACTGGGTGATCAATGCGGCAACCTCCGCGAGCGCACCGCGAGGATCACCGATGATCTTCGCGGA
>CAZLDA010000460.1:0-253 GCA_964557875.1 uncultured Pseudomonadales bacterium
CGTCACCCACGTTGTAGGGTGAGAAAAAACGCGGCAACGCACTGCGATGGCAGGGCCGAGTTGCGTGCAACGAGGTCATGAGGAGAAGTAATGAGCGCACGTCTGCTACGAGTTCTGTTCACGATTCTTGCGATTGGAGCCACCGCGGCCTACGGCGCGATGTCCGAGGAAGAGCTCGCGAAGCTTGCGCAGAACCCGGTCGGCAATCTGATCAGCGTGCCGTTTCAGAACAATACGAATCTGAACTACGGAC
>CAZLDA010000460.1:263-3763 GCA_964557875.1 uncultured Pseudomonadales bacterium
TCATTCACATGCCGCGCCTTGGTCCGAACGTTGGTAGCCAGGATGGTATCGGCGACACCACGTTTACCGCATTCGTCTCACCTGCCAACCCGGGCCATCTGATCTGGGGTGTGGGCCCCGTGCTGCAATTGCCGACGCACGACAACCGCGAACTCGGCAACGACAACTGGGGTGCGGGACCGTCGATCGTCGTTCTGCACATGGAGCACGGCGATCCGTGGGTGTACGGCGTGCTCGCCAATAATGTCTGGTCGCTGACCGACGGCAAATCCGGCGGCAAATACAACAACGGGCTCATCCAGCCGTTCCTCAACTACAACTTCGTCGGCGGCCTCTATCTGACGAGCTCGCCGATTGCGACGGTGGATTGGGAGGCGCGCAGCTCCGACAAGTGGACGGTTCCGATCGGCGGCGGCATCGGCAAGGTCTTTCATTTCGGCAAGCTGCCCGTGAACTCGCAGATATCTGCGTACTACAACGTCGAGAAGCCGGAGTTCGGTCCTGATTGGCAGATTCGCGCGCAGATACAGCTGATGTTTCCGAAGTAGAGCGACCCGCGTTCCGGTTCTCAGCGTCAGTCGATGAGGCGCTGACGTAGCGCGATGGCGACCGCGTGCGCACGATCGGATGCACCGAGCTTGTCATAGAGGTTCTTCAGGTGGCCTTTCACGGTGGCTTCGCTGATCGCGAGAAAATTCGCGATCTCCTTGCTGCTGCTGCCTTCCGCGAGGAATTCGAGCACCTGCAGTTCGCGTGGCGTGAGCACGCCCGTTTCGTCGCCGGTCTTCGCCTGTTGCACCAGCCGGCTCAACAGCGGCCGGGTGATCTCGGCAGGAAAGTACGTGCCGTTGTTGAACACGGCGCGCACCGCGCGTAACAGATCGGACTTGGACGCGCTCTTCAACACATAACCGCGCGCGCCGAGGTTCACGCTCTCGTGCACGTACGCGGGATTGTCGTACATGGTGAACACGATGATGCCGACGTCGGGTGCACGCGCACGAATTTCCTTGATCGCGGCAAGACCATTCATTCCCGACAGACGTAGGTCGACGATCGCGATGTCGGGCTTCTCCTGCGTGATGACTTCCAGCGCGCCGCGCACATCGCCCGACTGGCCGACCACGCTGACGTCGGCTTCGGCGCCGAGCATCTCGACGACGGCCTGCCGCACTACGTGGTGGTCGTCGATCAGATAGACGCGTATCGAAGTCATGCGGATTCAGCCCGGCAAGTGGATGCGTACAGCGGTTCCACGCGGCTGCGCGCGCTGGATGCTGAGCGTCGCGCCTAGCGATTCGGCACGCTCGCGCATGGTGGAGAGGCCGAAGTGTCCCGGCCGCGACGCGCCATTGTCCATGTGTTCACCAAAGCCCTTGCCGTTGTCGCGGATATGCAGCCGGTGGCCATCGTGCGTGCATTCGAAGCGGATCTCCACCTCGGATGCGTCGGCGTGTTTGAGCACGTTCATAACGGCTTCCTGAACGATGCGGAACAGCAGCGGTTGATCGGGCGAGCGCCACGCGCGCGCGTCGGGCTCGATGTCGAGCGCGATTCGAAACGGCACGGCGCCGGCGATGCCATGCACGTATTCTTCGAGTGCGGTGCAGAATCCGAGGTCGTCGAGCACGGTGGGATGCAGCTCGTTCATCATCGCGCGCACATCGTTCGAGCACGCGCTCACTGCGCCCCCTAGTGCAGCTGTGGCAGAGCCGGCGGGCAACGCATCGACCGCCTGACGCAATGCGAACAGATGCCCGCTCATCCGGTCGTGCAGTTCACCGGCCATGGTTTGTCGTTCCCGTTCCTGATTCCGAATGAGCTCGCGCGTGAGCGCCCGCGCACGTTCGGAGCGGTCGAGTGCAAGTTCGAGATTCTCCTGCGCCCATCCGGCCAGCATTGCACCGAGCGCGGCCGAGAATGCGAGATGAAACAGCGCCAGCAGCAGATCGCCGATCGGTTGCGTGGAGCGCAGGCTGACGAACAGCAGAACGATCAGCGCCGCGTGAAACGCCAGCACCGGGAGCGTGCGCGTTGCGCCGTAGCGCAGCACGGTGGCCAGCAGCGTGAAGTAATAGAAGGGAAAGAACGGTGCGCCGATGCCGCCGGTGACCGAACACATGGCGGTAACCAGAATGGGATCGCCGATGCTGGTGAGCAGTGCCGTAGACGCAACGTCGCCGCCGGAGCGAACCCGCCAATGTGCGAACACCGTATACAGAAGCCCTGCCAGATAGATGGCAATCGGCGCAGTGCCTGCGGGCAGGCCGTCGCGAAACAGAATGAACGCCCAGCCGAGCATGCCCAACAAACGCAGATACAGAATCTGGCCCTCGGCCTTGCCGAGATGTCCGCGCGCGTGCAGCTCGAGGTCTCCGTCGTCCAAGGTGATATGGTCTGCTTTCACATCTCAGATTCCAGGTGACTCCATGTCCATCACGATGCACTCCGCAAGCGCTCCGGTCTTCATCCGGATGCTCAACAACATGCTCGGCTGGCTCGACAAAGCCGAGGCGCACGCAAAGGCGCGCAAGTTCGACCCGAACAACTTCGTCAGCATGCGCCTGACGCCGGACATGCTACCGCTCTCCGCGCAGATTCAGATTGCCACCGATCATGTGAAGGGCGGTCTGGCGCGTCTCGCCGCGATCGATCCGCCGAAGTGGCCGGACGACGAGAAGACGCTGGATCAGTTGCGCGCCCGCATCCGCAAAGCGATCGAGTATGCGCAGTCGATTCCGGCTTCGAAGCTGGAGGGTTCCGACGCGCGAGAAATCACGCTGCCGGTCGGCCCCGGACGCACCATGGAATTTCCCGGCGAGATGTTCCTGAAGGCCTTCTCACTGCCGAACTTCTTCTTTCACGTGACGATAACGTATGCGCTGCTGCGCCAGGGCGGCGTCGATCTCGGCAAGATGGACTATCTCGGCGCGCCATAAGCCGAACGGCCAGGACGCGCGGCGATGTCGAATCTGAATCGCTGGCTCTACCGCGGCGGGCGACCGAACCGTGTCGCGCAGTGGGTGAATCGGGTGTGGGCGGCCGTCGCCTCCACGGGCATCACGCCGAACTTCATGGAAACGCTGGAAGTGGTCGGCCGCCGTTCCGGAAAGACGGTGTCACTGCCGGTGGTGGTGGCGATCGTCGACGGCGAACGCTATCTCGTCTCGATGCTCGGCGAGGACGTGCAGTGGGTGCACAACGTGCGCGCCGCGCTCGGCAGGGCTGCGTTGCGAAGCGCAGGTGTGGAGCAGATCCGGCTCGACGACGTACCGGCTGATCGGCGCGCGCCGATTCTGAAGGAATATCTCCGGCGCGCGCCCGGCGGACGGCCACACGTTCCGGTGGACAAAGACGCGCCGCTTTGGGAATTCGAGCGGGTTGCACCGGCATTCCCGGTGTTCCGCATCGTCTCGCTGAGCACGCCAACGGATGTGTCCGGCCGCGCACCGGCGTTGTTCGTGATGCTGACGGTTCTGCTGTCGTTGCCGCTCTGGTAC
>CAZLDA010000461.1:0-3763 GCA_964557875.1 uncultured Pseudomonadales bacterium
GCTCTTCCTTCAGCGCCTTCAGCAGCGGACGCGGCTCGATGAATTCCTCGGAGAAGAAGATGTCGCCGAACTCGTGCAGCCGGCTGACCGACTCTTTGAAGCCTTTTGCACCCTGCAGCACTTCGTCGAGCGTTTCCTTCAAGACTTGCGTGTACAGCAGCTGCTTGCCGTACTTCCACTCGTACAGCGCCTTGGCCTCGTCGAGACCTTCGTAGCACTGTAGGCGGATCAGCGGCAGGCCGAACATGGTGGCGGTGGTTTTCGCGAGTTCGGTTTTGCCGACGCCCGGAGGGCCCTCGATGAGCACGGGTTTCTTCAGGTGGAACGCCAGGTACACGGCAGTGGCGATCTGGTTGCTGCAGATGTAACGGTGCTGCTCGAACGTCTTCCTGATCGATTCGACCGATGAGGCAATTTGTTCGATGTCTGGCACGGGTCCCCCTGGGAATTCGTCTTGAGAACTAGGATTGGTCGCCCGGGAAGGGCGCAAAGCCCGGTATTATCGTGGCCAAGTCTGCGCGATTGCAAAGCCTGAAGTGCTACTTCGCGGGTGTGGCGTGGTGTACGCGAATCAGTCCTTCCTGCGCCACGCTTGCGACGAGCGCGCCGTCGCGACTGTAGATCAGTCCACGGTTGAAACCGCGCGCGCCGGAGGCACTGGGACTGTCCTGTACGAACAGCAGCCATTCGTCGGCGCGGAATGGGCGGTGGAACCACACCGCGTGATCGAGGCTCGCGTTCTGCACGTTCTGCTGCGTATACGAAACGCCGTGCGGCATCAAAGAAGTATCGAGCAGCGACCAATCGGACAGGTAGGCGAGTACGCATTGGTGCAACCGCAGGTCGTCGGGAAGCGCGTCGCGTGCGCGCATCCAACCGTTTTGGAACGGCGCTCGTTTTTCGGGCTTGAAGAAATCGTAGGGTTCGATCGGCCTTGCTTCGATTGGCCGCTCACGGGTGAACATCTCACGGTACTGTTCGGGCAGATGGCGCGACTGACGTTTGCGCAGCGACGCTTCATCTTCGAGGTCTTCAGGCATCGGCACCTTTGGCATGTCGAACTGATGGTCGAATCCTCGCTCTTCGTTCTGGAACGAGATCGCCATGTTGAAGATCGCCTTGCCGTGCTGCACGGCAACCACGCGGCGCGTAGTAAAACTCTTGCCGTCGCGGATCCGGTCGACCACGTACAGGATCGGAATCGACATATCGCCGGGGCGCAGGAAGTAACCGTGCAGCGAGTGCGCATGACGCTCGGGTTCGACCGTGCGCGAAGCAGCGACCAGCGCCTGTCCCAGCACCTGCCCGCCGTAGATGCGCTGCCACCCTTCGTTCGGACTCGTGCCGCGGAAGTGGTTCACGTCGATCTGTTCGAGATCGAGCAATGCGATCAGGCGTTCGAGACTTTTCTGCATGGTTCCTATCAGTTTAAGAGCGTGCGTTCGAAAGAGCGGCCATTGTATCCGCGCACCGCTAGCGAACGGTGAACAGCACCTGATCTACGACGCTGCCCGCGCCGTCAACCAGCGCGAGCCGGTGTGCACCCGTCTGCGGGGGCCACAGCACTTGTGAATCAGCCGCGCCCAGCGAGACCCCGTCCATCCGGAACGCCAACTGCGCCGTTGCGCCGCGCGCGCGAATCGGCACGCGTTGCCGCTCGGCCGGTATGTCGGGATCGATCGCGATGATCAAGCCGTTGCCAGGAGCCGCGATGCGGCTTCGTTCCGCGCCCTCGGGGATTTTGGCAACCGTCGTGAGTTCAGTGCCGGCAACGAACCATTCCCGGCGCGGCGGTTCCACCGGCGGTTCGAACTCGATCGGCACCTGCGCGACGCCGTCGGGAGCGACAGGTGCGTGCGACGGGTATCGGGTATGCAACGACAGCATGATGTCGTGCCACGCCGGCGCAGCACCGGTCACGCCGCTGACATCGCGCATCGAGTCGCCTTCGAAGTTGCCCACCCACACGCCCACCGTGTAGCGGTCGGTGTAGCCGATGCACCAGTTGTCGCGCATGTCTTTGCTCGTACCGGTTTTTGCGGCGCTCCAGAACGCAGTGTTCAGATTGTTGTCGAGGCCGAACGTGGTTACGCGCGCCGCGCGGTCGCCGAGAATGTCTGTTACCAGGAACGCGGCGTCGGCCGCCAACGTGCGGACCGGCGCCTGAGTGGGGTCGTTGGAGCGAAGTCGCAACGGTGTGTAGAGCCCGCCGCGCGCCAGCGTACGGTACGCGGCAACCTGCTCCCAAAGGCTGACTTCCGCGGAACCCAATGCGAGCGAATAGCCGTAGAACTCGCCATCCTCGCTGATGCCGGAATAGCCGAGCGCATTCAATCGATCGCGGAACGCTTCGACTCCTACGAGCACCAGCGTGCGCACGGCGGGTACGTTCAGCGAACTCCCCAAGGCGGTTCGCACGCTTACGAGACCTTTGAAGTCGCGGTCGTAGTTCTGCGGCAGATACACGCCGGTCGCCGTATCGAGATTCACCGGCACGTCCTCCAGCAACGACGCATTCGTGAGATGACGCCGCTCCAGCGCCAACTGATACAGGAACGGTTTGAGTGTTGAGCCTGCCTGCCGATGCGCGCGTACGCCGTCGACATGTCGCGCGCGCGACGCGGGCCCCGCGGAGCCCACGTATGCGAGCACATCGCCGGTTGCGTTATCGACGACCAGTGCCGCGCCATCGCGCACGTTGTGAAGTTTCAGTCCGCGCAAACGACCGTTCATCGCGGCGCGCGTGGTGGCTTGAATGTCGGCGTCGAGCGTCGTAACGATGCGCTGTCCGGGATGATCGAGCAACGCACGTGCGACATCGGGCGCCGCTGTCGCGCTCTCCGACAGATGTGCCGCGCGGTCGAACAGCGTGAGAGCAGATGCCCCGATCTCATCGCACGTTACCGACGTACCGAGCGCGCGCGCGCGTCCGCAGGCGCGCGCGGTTACTCGTGCGGGATCTTCACCGGGTGACGGAAGCAGCGCGGCCAGCAGCAGGCTCTCCGGTACGGTGAGCCCCGATGGCGATTTCCCTGCGAGTAATCGCGCGGCGGCATCAATACCTTCGAGCTCGCCCCTGAAGCCGAGCAGGTTCAGATAGGCCTCGAGAATTTCGGCCTTCGTCCACTTCGACTCGATCGCGCGCGCAGTGCGCACCTGCATGAGCTTTTGATACCAGCCGCGGCGGCTGCTCTGGCTGGTAGAGGCCGGGTCGATCATCGCCGCCAACTGCATCGTGATGGTGCTGGCACCGCGGCGGCGTTCACTCGTCAGGTTGGAGCGCAGCGCGCCGAGGGCGGCGCGCCAATCGACGCCGCCATGGGTCCAGAACCGGTGGTCTTCGCCGTCGACAACGGCATCTACCAGTGCGGTGGAAATCGAATCGAGCGGAACCCACTGGAAGCGACGCACGCCATAGTCGATTCGTACGCTGTCGATCACCACGCCGTGTCGATCGAGCAGGTATGCCTCGGAGGATTGCCAGCGCGAGCGGACAGTCGCGAAATCGGGGGCGTCTGCGTTCGTCAGCCAGGCCACAAAGCCAACGACGAAAAGCGCGATCGCAGCGCCTATCGACAATGCGCGAGTTCTCACGGGTTCGGCTCCACCGCAATGGGCTCGTTGGGTCGTTCGCCGAACATTTCCGGTGCATACATCGCTTCGACACGTGTCGGCGGCAGCTGGAAAATGCCGGGGTTGTTCAATCGCACCGTGTATTCGGTGCTGAAACGGCCCTTCGGCACGAATCGGTAGTAACCGCGGA
>CAZLDA010000462.1:0-3763 GCA_964557875.1 uncultured Pseudomonadales bacterium
TGGTGCCTGCCATTTTCACCAGGCGGTTGTCATTGGCGCGCGCGAAACGCACGAGTGGCGCATTGGGATCTGCGTCAGGATCGGATTCATACAATCCGTCGCGATCGGTGAGCAACACGAGCACGTGCGCCTCAACGAGATTGGTGACGAGTGCACCCAGCGTATCGTTGTCTCCAAAGCGAATTTCGTCGGTCGCCACCGTATCGTTTTCGTTGATCACGGGAACCACGCCGAGTTCGAGCAGGGTTCGAAGCGTCGTTCGGGCATTCAGATAGCGTTGCCGGTTCGATAGATCGTCGTGTGTCAGCAACACTAGGGCGGTTCGCAAGCCGTGACGTTGAAACGCGGTTTCGTAGGCCTCGATCAACCCCATCTGGCCCACAGCGGCTGCGGCCTGAAGCTCGTGGATCGCAGTAGGACGCTCTCGAAATCCGAGTCGACTGCAGCCTTCGGCGACCGCACCCGACGTAACGAGCACGACTTCGCACCCTTCGGCGACGAGGCGCGCGATCTCGCCCGCCCAGCGTTGAATTCCATCGCGATCGATGCCCTGCCCTTCGGCGGTCAACAGCGAACTACCGATTTTCACCACCCAACGGCCGTGATCGCGCAAGCGCCTACGTTCTTCGAGTTCCTCGCTCACGTGGTCATTCCGCGCGATAGATCACTTCGACGTCGGAGTCATCGTCCGCGTCGGGATCCGGTTCGGCTTCGGACGGACGCTGCGGTCGTCGAGCAAGCGACTGCCGTAGGACGTCTGCGGCAATCTCCGCGTCGAGCGCAGCCTCGGCCGCTGCCAACTCGTCGTCACCGGAAAGCGAGTTGCGGCTAGTCTCGATGTGACGCATCAGTGCAGTCGTCAGCGCATCGATCCCGTCGCCGCTGACGGCCGAAATGGCGAACACTGGCCGATCCGGAAACGCTTCGCGCATCGAATCCAGCACGCGCTCCGTCTCAGCCGCGGTCGTGACGTCCGTCTTGGTCATGACCACCCAACGCGGTCGTCGCATCAGCGTCGGACTATAGCTTTCCACTTCGGCCTCTATCGCACGCGCATTTTCGACTGGATTGCTTCCGTCGAGCGGCGCCACCTCGATCAGATGCAGCAGCACACGGCAACGCGCGAGGTGACGCAAAAACTGGGTGCCAAGGCCGGCGCCCATTGCTGCACCTTCTATAAGGCCGGGAATGTCGGCCATGACGAAGCTGCGCTCATCACCGACACGAACTACGCCTAAGTTCGGCGTCAGGGTGGTGAAGGGATAGTCCGCGATCTTCGGCCGCGACGCTGAAACGCGCGCGAGCAGCGTCGACTTTCCTGCGTTGGGCATACCCAGCAACCCGACGTCCGCAAGCACCTTCAGCTGTAGACGCAAGCGTCGAATCTCACCGGGAAATCCGGGCGTCGTTTTGCGCGGTGCGCGATTGGTGGAAGACTTGTAGTGAGTGTTGCCAAAACCGTGACCACCGCCGCGCGCAACTACCAGACGATCACCACTCGTAGCCATGTCGCCCAGGATTTCGAGCGTGTCTTCATCGACGACGGTTGTACCGCTCGGCACACGGATCACGAGATCCTTGCCGCAACGACCGGTCATGTCCTTCGAATGTCCCGACGCGCCGTGTTCGGCCCGATATCGAGACTGATAGCGGAAATCGATCAGCGTATTGAGGGATGCATCGGCCTCGAGTACCACATCGCCGCCATCACCGCCGTCGCCTCCGTCGGGGCCGCCCATTGCGATGTATTTCTCGCGACGGAACGAACATGCGCCTTTGCCACCCCGGCCGGCTTCAACCTGGATCGTGGCTTCGTCGACAAACTGCATGGAACGGAACGCCTTGCCGCTCTGCGCGGCGGAGTTTACGCCTCGGCAGCAACCACGCTGACGAGCCGACGCTTGCGGCGACCCTTCTCTTCGAATTTCACCTGGCCGTCTGCCGTAGCGAAGAGAGTGTGGTCGCGACCACACGCTACGTTCGCACCCGGGTGGAACTGCGTGCCGCGCTGACGAACGATGATATTGCCGGCGACAACGACTTCACCGCCGAACTTCTTCAGGCCGAGTCGCTTCGAGTGAGAGTCGCGGCCGTTGCGTGTACTTCCGCCTGCTTTTTTGTGTGCCATCTAACGACTCCTAGCCTTTGATTCCGGTGATGCGGACGTCGGTGTACCACTGACGATGCCCAGCTCGACGCATGTAGTGCTTACGGCGACGGAATTTGATGATGCGGATCTTGTCGTGGCGATCGTGTCCGACGACTTCTGCCGTCACTTTTCCACCCGCGACGTAAGGGGCACCGACGGTGACATTGTCGCCTTCAGCGACAAGCAGCACCTCTTCGAACGTGAGCGACGCACCCGGCTCCGCATCGATCAGTTCGAGTCGCAACACTTCGCCTTCGCTGACGCGGTGTTGCTTGCCACCACTCTTGAATACCGCAAACATATACCAAGCTCCTGGAGACGATCCGTTTTCACGGACTGCTAGAGGGAAGTCTGTATTACAATGGCCTCGACCCTTCTTGCTACTTTCAAGCAGGGGGCGCCCGCAAAAGGCGCGTAATTCTACGGGCAAAGCATACTCAATACAACGAGCGACACGCCGGAAATGGCACGCCACATGCGCACCAGTACAGCCGGCACATCTCCCATCGACGAGACGACCTCACCGCCCGACATCAAAGCCGTGTACGCCCTCGTGGCGGACGACTTCGACGCGGTGAACGCGCTGATTCCCCGCCGCCTCACCTCCGACGTCGGCCTGGTCGAAGAGATCGGCAGACATATCATCGACAGCGGCGGTAAGCGCCTACGTCCGCTGCTCGTGCTCCTGAGTGCAAGGTCCCTCGGATACAACGGTACCGACCACATCAAGCTGGCCGCGATTATCGAGTTCCTGCACACCGCGACGCTGCTGCACGACGACGTAGTCGACCGGTCCGATCTACGCCGCGGTCGCGCCACTGCCAACCACCTCTGGGGCAATGCACCCAGCGTTTTGGTGGGGGACTTCCTCTACTCGCGTGCGTTCCAATTGATGGTCGAACTCGGCCGCATCGACATCATTTCAATTCTATCGGATGCGACCAACGTGATCGCCGAAGGCGAGGTACAACAACTCGCCAACATCGGCAACGCTGAAGTCAGCGAAGCGGATTATTTCAATGTCATCCGCGCCAAGACCGCAATGTTGTTCCAGGCGGCCTCACAAACCGCGGCCGTGCTGGTGAGCCCCGACGAAGCCCCGATCAACGCCCTTCGCGACTACGGCCTAACACTGGGTCTCGCGTATCAACTCGTCGACGACTGGCTCGACTACGCAGGCGATCCCACAATAATGGGCAAAAATGCAGGTGACGATCTCGCCGAAGGAAAACTGACGTTGCCGCTGATCCACACGTTGCGTCACGGTTCCAACGGCGATCGCAAGATCGTTCGAGAGGCAATCGAAACACGATCGAGCGCAGCACTGGCCGACGTCATCCTCGCGGTGAAGCGTTGCGGCGCACTTGATCGAACACGCAGTGATGCAGAAGTTCAGGCGCAGCGTGCGATCGACCTGTTAGACGCAATCCCAAGCGGCAGATACCGCGACGCGCTCGCACAACTCGCTCACTTCTGCGTCTCACGCCTCAACTGATCGCCTCAAACGCCGATCAAGGCGCGTTTACTGTTGGATTCGGATGGGGGCCACATTAGAATACGCGGCCTTTGCGCCTTCGGCATCGGAGTGTAGCTCAGCTTGGTAGAGCACCACGT
>CAZLDA010000463.1:0-2057 GCA_964557875.1 uncultured Pseudomonadales bacterium
GGCCGCATGCCGTGGCTGATGCGCCTGTACCGCTGGTTCCTGTGGCTGATGATGGACATCACGGGAACGCTGTCGCTGCGCCGCAACAGCTGGTTCGCGGAACGGCTGCGTAAAGTCGCACTCGCACACCTCGAGGAATCCGTCAGCGATCCCGAGCTGCGCGCGCGGCTGACTCCGGATTACCAGCCGGGATGCAAACGCCGATGCATTTCCGACGACTACCTGTCCACGTTCAACCGTTCGAACGTACATCTGGTTACCGATCGCATCACCCGCGTCGAGCCCGAGGGGATACGCGATGCCACCGGCAAGCTGCACCCGGTGGACGTCATCGTAGAAGCCACCGGTTTCCGGCCGTTCGACATCACCGACTACGTGAACATCGTCGGTCGCGACGGCAAACGCCTGCGCGACGTGTGGGGCGATCGTGTGGAGTCGTTCCGCACGGTGATGGTTTCGGGCTTTCCGAACTTCTTCATGCTACTCGGGCCGAACAGTGCCACGGGCCATACGTCGGCGCTGATCATGATCGAGTCGCAGGCGCAGTACGTGATGCGCAGCCTCGAATTCATGACGCGACACGGACTTGCATACATCGACCCCGATCCCGACGTGGTGCGCCGCTACAACGACCGCTTGCAGAAAGACATGCAGAAGATGGTGTTCAGCGGCGGTTGCAACGCCTGGTACACCGACAGCCACGACCGCAACTTCACGTTGTGGCCCTACTCGGCAATGCGTTTTCTCGCCGAGCAATGGAACCTGAAGCGCGACGAGTTTCGCGTGAAGCACCTGTCTGCCGAATGAATTGAGAGGCCGCCGAGCGAAGTGAAAGGCCGCACGATCGCATTTCTGGAGAGTCGCCTCGCCGATCATGTCGGCGAGCTGATCGTGCGACGCGGCGGTACTCCGGTCAGCGCTCCCGCGCTGCGCGAGGAACCGGTGACCGATACGGACGCGATCGCGAAGCTCGTCCGCGATTGGACACAACGTCCACCCAAGCTCGCAATCTTCCAGACCGGCGTCGGTACACGCGCGCTGTTCGCGGCAACCGACGCATTGGAACTCACCACCACGCTCACTGCGTTGCTCGCCGGCACGCTCGTTGCCGCGCGCGGGCCGAAACCCACCGGCGTGCTGCGGCAACGCGGCGTACGTATCGACTTCAGCGCCGCCGATCCGTTCACGACGGCGGAAATACTCGATGCCATCGCAAACGTACAACTCGCCAACGAGTTGGTGGTGGTGCAACGCTACGGCGATGCCAACGAACCGCTGAACGATGCGTTGCGGGCGCGCGGTGCAACGGTCGTGGAGGTGCCGACGTACCGTTGGGCGTTACCCGAAGACATCCATCCGCTGACATCCCTGATGGACCGGCTCGACCGCACGGAAATCGACGCAGTGGTATTCACCAGCGCGTCTCAGGTGCACAACCTGATGAGCGTTGCGGAACGAGAGCACCGCGCGGTGGCACTGCGCAAGGCTTTGAACGCGACGCGAGTCGTGTCGATCGGCCCTGTGTGCAGCGCTGCGCTGGCAACCGCCGGAATCGATGTGACGCTCGAGGCAAGCCCGCCGAAACTCGGCCCGATGCTCGAGGCGCTCGACGCGCTGTTCACCGAGTCGTAGCTCCTTCGAGCGACGCTATCCGAGCCCGACCAGCGGCGCGAACACGAGCACGGTGCCCACGATTCCTACGCCCCATGCGAGCGGCCGAACCCACGGCACGCCGACGAGATAGAGCAACGCGTGGACGACGCGCGCATAAAAGAACAACTGCGCGCCGAGCACGGTCCACGGATTGCTGATGTGCGCCACCGCCGCAACCAGCACAAGCGGCGCGAACAAGGCGAGCCCTTCGCGGTGGTTGTCGACGATGCGCTTCGTGCGCGCCTGGAACGGCTGCGGGTCGGGCAGGTTGTCGCGCGCACCCGCCATCTGCGGCAGTCCTTGCGCCAGCACGCCCGCCAGTGCCTGAACCAGTATCAATAGAAAGAGCAAAGCCACCGAATACACCAGCATCGTCAACTCGATCGTCATCCCTGTATCCCCCC
>CAZLDA010000463.1:2157-3726 GCA_964557875.1 uncultured Pseudomonadales bacterium
GACAGCACATGCACCGCACCCGCCGCGTCGCGCGAGACGACCAAGGGGACACCCAGCAGGTCGACACTGTGGAAGTCGCCTGGTTTTGCAATGCTGCTGGTGCGCGCTACGGGCAACCAGCCCGCTTGCAGTACGTACCGCACCTCCGCTGCGTGCACGCCGGCATCGATGTAAACGTCGCGAGGCAACCCTGTCGCGGCCGCGCGTTGATAGCTGACGCCGCCATAAAGCTGTCGAACCCGATCGATCACCGCTATCTCCCCCTGGACCGCGGCATCACGCCCGATTCCATCACCGCGGTCAACTGTTGCTCGTCGTCCGCGGCGACGACAACACCGTGCGCGCGCGACGGAAAAGTGATTTCGCGGCCACGCGGTTCAGAAGACCAAGCCCGATTGATGTCCTTCTGGTCGACGGACGTAATGGCGCCTACCATCACCGATCGACAATGACCAATTGAAGACAACCACCAATTGAAGACAGCGACCAATTCAAAGGGAGAGATCAAATGGCTAGCTCTTTCGGTGCCGAATCCACAACGGACGACGTACTCAGCGGCGTAGACCTCAAAGGCAAGCGGATTCTGGTGACTGGCGCATCGGCCGGTCTCGGTGTCGAAACGGCGCGTGCGCTCGCCGCACGCGGCGCACAGGTTGTCGGCGCGGCGCGCGATCTCGAAAAAGCCAAGGTCGCTACGGAGGGTGTGCGCGCGGCGGCGGCCAACGGCGGCGGTCTCGAACTCGTGCAACTCGACCTCGCGTCGCTCGCAAGCGTGCGTAAGTGCGCCGACGCACTCGTCGCCGCGGGCAAACCGTTCGACGTGATCATCGCCAACGCCGGCGTAATGGCGTGCCCGAAGGGTAAGACGACAGACGGATTCGAAACCCAATTCGGTACGAACCACCTGGGCCACTTCGTATTCGTGAACAGGCTGGTGCCGCTGCTGAAACCGGGTGCTCGCATCATCAACCTGTCTTCTGCGGGGCACCGCTTCGCCGACGTCGATCTCGACGACCCGAACTTCGAACGCACCGAATACCAGCCGTTCGTTTCTTACGGCCGTTCGAAGACCGCGAACATTCTGTTCTCCGTTGGGCTCGACAAGCGCCTGAAGGGCCGCGGTATCCGCTCGGCGGCCGTGCATCCCGGCGGCATTCAAACCGAACTCGGGCGCCATCTCACACCGGAACTGATCGCGCAGATCATGCCGCCCGGCGGCCCGGCGTCATTCAAGTTCAAGACGATTCCGCAAGGTTCCGCCACGTCGGTGTGGAGCGCGGTGGTCGCACCGGCAAACGCCGTGGGCGGAAAATACTGCGAGGACTGCCACGTCGCCGAAGTCACCAACGACCCCGCCTCGCGTACAGGGGTGCGCAGCTACGCCCTCGACGAGGCGCGCGCGGACGCGCTGTGGACGAAGAGCGAGCAGATGGTCGGGGAACGTTTCAATTTCGGCTGACGCTCACGCGATGCCGAGAAAACGCTTCGCTGTTCCGTTGAACAGCGAAGCGGCAACGGCAGGTTCGGCGTTTGCGAGGAAATCGTGCAACGCGGTTTCCATGATCGCGT
>CAZLDA010000464.1:0-3725 GCA_964557875.1 uncultured Pseudomonadales bacterium
AGAAACGAGTCGGCGCCCGGAAATTCCAGTTCTGCGTCAGGTGCGGGTCGAGCCATGATAAGAACCTGTCGCTACTTGGTGATGCGTGGCGGACGACTGGCGACCGAGCGCTCGCGAATCGTGAAGCCGCTGTCGGACAACATCGAATCGAGGAAAGTGTCCACGGCCGCGCACAACGTGACGCGCACGTCGCCGACGAATTTCATCAGATACACGCCGTGATGATGCGCCACGAGAATACGGCCGTTGTTGGACAACGCGTTCACATCAGGCCTCTTTGCTGATCACGAGGCACGCGATGTCGTCCGGTCCGGCTTCGCGCTGATCGAGTCCCAGCACCTGCCACAGTTCGGCTCCCTTCGAATGCGTCGCTTGGACCGCATCGAGCAGTCGCCGTTCCTTTTCGGCCAGCGGCACGGCGCCCATCATCTCGAGAACGCCGTCCGAGACCATCGCGAGCGAGAGCGGCCCTTTCAAGGCTTCCCGCTTCGATTCCCAGGACACCCCTTCGAACAATCCGACCGGCTTGCCCGCCACTTCGAGATAACGACAACCCGCGTCATCACAGAGAATCGCGGACGGGAAATGGCCGCCATTTGCGTAGGCCAGCGAATCGTCCGCCAGGTCGATAACGCCGATGAATACTGCCACATGCTTGTCCAGCTGATTGTCGAGGAGTTCCCGATTCAGCGCCGCCAGAATCTCTCCGGGGGCCTTTAGCATTTTAGGTCGATATTCGCGACGCAATCGACGCGAGAAGTTCTTCAGCAGCACGGTAACGAAGGCGGACGAGGCGCCATGACCGGACACATCAGCCATATAAAAGGCAAAGTGCCGGTCGGTGATGCGGAAATAGTCGACAAAATCGCCGCTCAACATCAACGACGGGAACAGCTTGTGCCGCAGCCGGTATCGGTCGATTGCCATCGGGCTGGGCGGCAGCATGCCCATCTGGATGTAACGACCGGCCCGCTGGTCGCGTTGAAACTCGCGCAACTGGGCGCGTGTACGCGCGTCTTCAGCCGTAGACGAAGCGACCGCCGCGCGGCTGCCACGTCCGATTGCCTGGTCGACCTGATGCACGAAATCGGCGTCCGCGTGATCGATGTCGAGCACGTCGATCACGCCGATACGCAGTGCTGCAAGCAGTTCGGCATAAGAGAGATCGCGATGCGTGACCATGGCCAGCGGCAATGTCGGGTCGTGCGCCAGAATGGACTCTGCCACACTCAGCGGGTGAGCGTCGGTCTCGCGATAGGGGCACAGGACCAGGTCGGGACGCTGTTTCGTGACCCACTCGGCAAGCTCCGCCAAGTCGGGGATTCGCGAAACGGTAAAACCTAGTTGCGAGAGTGAATCCGTGAGAACCGACGCCGTCGCGTCATCCGGATCGACAACCAAGAGGGTCATGCAACTTCCCACCGAGGGCGGCAGAAGCTACGCCGGCGGCGCGCTATTTGCCCTGACGATTTACCCTAACGATTTACCTCAACATCGGCCGCGCACCCTACTCCTTCGGTTCTGCCATCACAAGACTGGTTCGTCCCGGAATTGTGGGCTACTCGTCCCACTGATCGTCGAGGAAATCGTCCGTGACCTGACCGTCGTTTATCAGGTACGCGCGGCGCTGCATGAACGCGTCGCGCATGAAGATGTACTTGTCGCCGCTGATCAGCTGCTCTACATCCAAAAGGCTCGCGCGCACATCGATGAGGTTCAATGCAGTCAGCCCATAGCGTGTTCGTTCGTCTTCGATCACGAAGCGCATCGGCTGCGCAGCCCAGCTGACGGCGGACCCGACGCCATCGCGCACATTGGAGGGTCCCAGGAACGGCAGCACGAGAAACGGACCGGGGCCGGCGCCCCATCTTGCAAACGTCTGTCCGAAATCTTCCTCGTGCAACGGAAGATTCGCGCCGGAGGCCGGGTCGAACAATCCGCCGATGCCAAGCGTCGTGTTCATCACGAAACGCCCGGTGTCGCTTACTCCCTGGGCGAACTTCAGCTGAAGGAAGTCGTTCACGATGACCAACGGATAGGAGAGATTGGTGAAGAAGTTGCCGACGCCACGCCGAAACAGCCGCGGCGTGACCTTCGTGTAGCCCACGGCGACGGGCTTCATGACCCAGCGATCCATCGCCTGGTTGAATGCGAAAACCCTGCGGTTCATGCCTTGCCAGGGATCCGATGGCTGCCCGGCTGTGGATTCGGTTTCAACCGCCGTGGTTTCCGTCTCGGCGAACGCACTGAACGTCAGGCCGGTTAGCAGACCGGCGATCAGCCAGCGCTTCAACATCAAGTGTCCCCATCTACGAAATCGGTCGAGCCGCGATGATATCGCATGCCCCACCCTGTACGAACTCAACGTACGCCGGCTTCCTCTTCAAGCGGTACCAGGACCGACTCGATGCGCTTCGCCGATACCTTGCCTTTCGTACGGAGCCGTTGCGCAAACACTGCGACCCGATACTCCTCGATCAGGAAGCGCGCATCTTCCAGATCGGCACGCGCCCCGATTTTCTCGGCAACACGCGCAAGGCGTTGTTCGAAGGTGGCAATTTCGGCCTGCGATAGCGCGTCCTTTTGAATACGACCCTGCAAGCCATCGAGGCGATGCGATATCGCCTCGAGATAACGCGGCACTTCTGCCAGATGGCGCAACGGCACGCGATCGAGAAAATCCGACGGCACGAGGCGCGTCAGTTGCGCGTTCATGTCGCGCACGGCATCGACGTAAGCGGGCGATTTCGCGGCGGACAGTGCGCGGACCGCGACGAACCTTGCCGCAAGAATGGCTTTCGCATGCCCCAACAGCGTGTCGAACGTAGCGGGCCACGCCGCGCGATGCTGCGCGATGCGCGCGTCGAATTCGGCGCGCGAGTGCGGTAGCTCCCGGCCCTCGAAGAAGCAGTACCAGGCCGACGCGCGAAGCAGTTCGTCCGCGAGCATATCGGCCGAACCGAGCGGCGCGAATTGCAGCCCGAGATCGCGTTCGTTGCGCACCAGCTTCTGCAGGAAGCGCGCCGTCTTCGCTTCGCTCAGAAGCACCATTCGCGAGAACCCGTCCCGCGACAAACGCCGTTGCTCCATCGCAGTCGGCGCCATCACCAACGACACGCTGGCGCCGCGATCGACGAGTGTCGGATACACGATCAAACGTCCGTCGCCGTCTTCGAGAACACGCTGCGTCGCCACCTCGACGTCGGGGAAACGGGTCAGTTCATGCGCTTCCAACGAGGCCTTCACGCCTTGCGCGCCGATGCGTTGTGCCACTTTCGCTTCGAGACGCGCAAGCAGTGCCGTGACGTCGCGATCCTGGTCCACGAGCGCGCCTTTGTTGTCGCGCACCTGAACATTCATTCGGAGATGCGGGTCGACTCCATCGAGGTTCCAGGCATCGAGCGGTATCCGCGCGTCGAAGAATCCCTCGAGCCGCTCTCCGAGCACGCGTTCGAGCCGGCCGTGGCGATACGTATCGGGGCGCAACAGGGCGGGCAGAATCGTTTCGATCTTCTCGGGCAACGGCGCGAGAGGGCGTCGCAGAGCTTTGGGCAGCGCACGAACGAGGGCTTCGCAACGTGGACCGAGCAGGCCCGGCACGAGCCAGTCGCACCGCGCCGCACTGACCTGGTTCAGCAGCGCGACCGGCACCGTCATCGTGACGCCGTCCCGCGCGGAACCCGGCTCGAACTGGTATTCGAGCCTGAATTCGTTCGGGCCGAGCT